>NZ_JAAKVF010000039.1:0-551 GCF_049175515.1 Aeromonas sp. 600479 | reverse complement strand
ACCATCGGCGCCAAAGTTGCTGGTAAACAGGCTGGCATAGCTGGTGCTGGCATTGAGTGCCAGGTTGCTCTCGTCCACCTGCAGGCTGTCGCTGGCCGCACTGCCGGCACTGATACTCGGGCCGTCGTCCTTGAAGCTGATGGCACTGCCCAAGTCCACGCTGGCACTCTGGCTGTCCCCATCCTTGTCGGTGATGGTCCCCACCAGTGTCACCAGGTTGGCTGACAGCAGGCTGCTCTCTTGGTCCGGGCCGCTGTTCGGGGTGTGCTCGATGGCACGCACCTGATCCAGCGTCACGACCCCGCTGTTGTTGACCGTCAGGGTAAAGGCCACATCGCCGCTGCTGCCACCTACCCGGCCAACCACGCTGCCATTTTCCACATAGAGCAGGATGTCCTGACCGGTCGCGGTGTCGTTAAGTCCGCTATCCGCCCCTGCTGCGCTGACACTCAGGCTGTAGACCAGTGTACCGGCACCATCGGCGCCAAAGTTGCTGGTAAACAGGCTGGCATAGCTGGTGCTGGCATTGAGTGCCAGGTTGCTCTCGTCCA
>NZ_JAAKVF010000038.1:0-570 GCF_049175515.1 Aeromonas sp. 600479 | reverse complement strand
AACGGACACAGCGCGATTACTCGCTGACTTTTAAACTGGCGCTGGTCGAGCAGATTGAAAAAGGCGAGCTCACCTACAAACAGGCTCAGGTGCGTTATGGCATTCAGGGCCGCTCCACCGTTCTGGTATGGTTGCGTAAACATGGTCGGCAAGATTGGAGCCAGGGGGCTTCTGTTCGTGCCGGCAGGAGCATCACCATGCCAGACCCCGACAACCAGACGCCCGAGCAGCGTATCAAGGAACTCGAGCAACAGCTGGCGCTGATGAGTCAGAAAGCCCAGTTCTTTGAGGCCGTCGTCGATGTACTGAAGAATGACTACGGCGTCTCTATCGTAAAAAAGCGACCCGGCAAGTCCTCTCGCAGCGGCAAGTCGAGAGGCTGACCATTGTCAGGGCTTGCCTGTTTCTGGGGATAAGCCGGCAGGCTTACTACAAGCGCAATCGGGTCGCCGACGAGCGCCATGCACAGGGCTTGCAGGTGGTGCGCTTCGTGCGTCAGGTTCGACTGCGACAACCTCGGGTGGGCACTCGCAAGCTGCATTATCTGCTGCAGGGTCAGGATGATGGCGG
>NZ_JAAKVF010000036.1:0-682 GCF_049175515.1 Aeromonas sp. 600479 | reverse complement strand
TGTCTAGTCCTGAAATAGGTTTACACATTTTCAACTAGCATTTCTCTACTCAGAACCCCCTATGTACCGCATCGGGGGTTCTGTATTTCAACGCATGATGCGGCCGCTCCGCGTTGTAAATATCTACTGCTTCACGCACCATCTCCCGCGCTTGCGCCAAATCCTGCGGGCTTTGCAACAATAACTCTCCTTTCAAAATCCCGTTCACCCGCTCCGCCAACGCATTCTGATAACAGTCATACCCATCCGTCATCGAGCATTTCACCCCGTACCGTTCATGTAATGACTGATACAGTCCCGAGCAATACTGCACGCCACGGTCTGAGTGATGGATTAGCTCCCCGCTGCCACACCGTTGCTTCAGCGCTTTCTTGAACGCCATCGCCACCGACTCCGCGTGCATCCCTTCGTGCACGTGATGGCCCACTATCTTGCGTGAGTAGGCATCCGTCACCAGGCTCAGGTACAGCGGCCCGCTCCTGGCTGGCAGATAGGTGATATCAGCGACCCAGACCTGCTCCGGGGCCACCGGCGTAACCTGCTCTGGTCCCGCTTTGAGCAAGTTGGGATGACGGTAGAAACGGTGAAAACTGTGGGTGGTCTTGTGATACGCCCGCTTAAGCTGCACCAGCAGGCGGTGCTCGGCCAATATCCGAAACAGCCTGTCCCGCCCGACCTTGAG
>NZ_JAAKVF010000035.1:0-787 GCF_049175515.1 Aeromonas sp. 600479 | reverse complement strand
GACGGCCTGCGTTTCGCTATCCGTGAAGGTGGCCGTACCGTAGGTGCTGGTGTTGTAGCTAAAGTTATCGCTTAATCGATACTTTAAATGCACACATGAAAGGGGTGGCTTCGGCCGCCCCTTTTGTTTTTGGGCTTTATCTGCCCTGTGAGATACTGGGCAAAACCATTGATTGAGGTAGTTTCCGTGAGCAAACCCGCCATTTTTCTGGATCGTGACGGTGTCATCAATGAAGACACTGGCTATGTCAGCCAGGTCGATGACTTCCATTTTCTGCCCGGAGTCATAGACGCCCTGCAGCTCCTCAAAAAGAAAGGCTATCTGCTGGTTGTAGTGACCAACCAGTCAGGGATTGCCCGCGGTTATTTCACCGAAGATGATTTCATGAACCTGACCGAGTGGATGGATTGGTCGCTGGCTGATCGGGATGTGGATCTCGATGGCATCTACTTCTGTCCCCATCATCCGGATCACGGTACCTCCTGTGACTGCCGCAAGCCTGAACCGGGAATGTTGCTGCTCGCTAGGCAGGAACTGAACATCGATATGAGCCGCTCCTATATGGTGGGTGACAAGCCTTCCGATTTGAAAGCAGCCATCAATGCCGGGGTTGGTCACAAAATCATGGTCAGAACCGGTAAGCCGGTCACCGAAGTGGGTAACGCTCTGGCCGATACCATCTATGACAATCTGTATGATTTTGCTATCGCGGTGCCTGCAGTAAGCTGATTTCGCCGGTTTAATATGCTGATTGGTGGCTTTGTGAGCGAACGAACAGCAAAAGCCA
>NZ_JAAKVF010000033.1:0-3076 GCF_049175515.1 Aeromonas sp. 600479 | reverse complement strand
TACAAGCCTTAGAACACTTCTTGGGTGTTGTATGGTTAAGCCTCACGGGTAATTAGTACGGGTTAGCTCAATGCATCGCTGCACTTACACACCCCGCCTATCAACGTTGTGGTCTCCAACGGCCCTTTAGGACCCTCAAGGGGTCAGGGATGACTCATCTCAGGGCTCGCTTCCCGCTTAGATGCTTTCAGCGGTTATCGATTCCGAACTTAGCTACCGGGCAGTGCCACTGGCGTGACAACCCGAACACCAGAGGTTCGTTCACTCCGGTCCTCTCGTACTAGGAGCAACTCCCTTCAATCATCCAACGCCCACGGCAGATAGGGACCGAACTGTCTCACGACGTTCTGAACCCAGCTCGCGTACCACTTTAAATGGCGAACAGCCATACCCTTGGGACCGACTTCAGCCCCAGGATGTGATGAGCCGACATCGAGGTGCCAAACACCGCCGTCGATATGAACTCTTGGGCGGTATCAGCCTGTTATCCCCGGAGTACCTTTTATCCGTTGAGCGATGGCCCTTCCATTCAGAACCACCGGATCACTATGACCTACTTTCGTACCTGCTCGACCTGTCCGTCTCGCAGTTAAGCTGGCTTATGCCATTGCACTAACCTCCTGATGTCCGACCAGGATTAGCCAACCTTCGTGCTCCTCCGTTACTCTTTGGGAGGAGACCGCCCCAGTCAAACTACCCACCAGGCACTGTCCGCGAGCCCGATTCAGGGCCCTGCGTTAGAACATCAAACATACAAGGGTGGTATTTCAAGGACGGCTCCAGCGCAACTGGCGTCACGCCTTCAAAGCCTCCCACCTATCCTACACATGTAGGTTCAATGTTCAGTGCCAAGCTGTAGTAAAGGTTCACGGGGTCTTTCCGTCTAGCCGCGGGTACACCGCATCTTCACGGCGAATTCGATTTCACTGAGTCTCGGGTGGAGACAGCATGGCCATGGTTACACCATTCGTGCAGGTCGGAACTTACCCGACAAGGAATTTCGCTACCTTAGGACCGTTATAGTTACGGCCGCCGTTTACCGGGGCTTCGATCAAGAGCTTCGCTTGCGCTAACCCCATCAATTAACCTTCCGGCACCGGGCAGGTGTCACACCCTATACGTCCACTTTCGTGTTTGCAGAGTGCTGTGTTTTTGATAAACAGTCCCAGCCATCTGGTCACTGCGACTCCCGTCAGCTCCATCCGCAAGGGACTTCACCAACAAGAGCGTACCTTCTCCCGAAGTTACGGTACTATTTTGCCTAGTTCCTTCACCCGAGTTCTCTCAAGCGCCTTGGTATTCTCTACCCGACCACCTGTGTCGGTTTGGGGTACGATGACTTGTAATCTGAAGCTTAGAGGCTTTTCCTGGAAGCAGGGCATCAATGGCTTCCGCACCGTGGTGCGTTCGTCTCGTGTCTCAGTGTTGTGTCTCCGGATTTGCCTAGAAACACCACCTACGCACTTTCACCAGGACAACCGTCGCCTGGCCCACCTAGCCTTCTCCGTCCCCCCATCGCAATTACAAGTCGTGCAGGAATATTAACCTGCTTCCCATCGACTACGCCTTTCGGCCTCGCCTTAGGGGTCGACTCACCCTGCCCCGATTAACGTTGGACAGGAACCCTTGGTCTTCCGGCGAGGAGGCTTTTCACCCCCTTTATCGTTACTTACGTCAGCATTCGCACTTCTGATATCTCCAGCATACCTCTCGATACACCTTCGCAGACTTACAGAACGCTCCCCTACCACTCACGCTTAGCGTGAATCCGCGGCTTCGGTGCCTGGTTTGAGCCCCGTTACATCTTCCGCGCAGGCCGACTCGACTAGTGAGCTATTACGCTTTCTTTAAATGATGGCTGCTTCTAAGCCAACATCCTAGCTGTCTGAGCCTTCCCACATCGTTTCCCACTTAACCAGAACTTTGGGACCTTAGCCGGCGGTCTGGGTTGTTTCCCTCTTCACGACGGACGTTAGCACCCGCCGTGTGTCTCCCGGATATTACTTACTGGTATTCGGAGTTTGCATGGGGTTGGTAAGTCGGGATGACCCCCTAGCCCAAACAGTGCTCTACCCCCAGTAGTATTCGTCCGAGGCGCTACCTAAATAGCTTTCGGGGAGAACCAGCTATCTCCGAGTTTGATTGGCCTTTCACCCCCAGCCACAGGTCATCCCCTAACTTTGCAACGTTAGTGGGTTCGGTCCTCCAGTTGATGTTACTCAACCTTCAACCTGCCCATGGCTAGATCACCCGGTTTCGGGTCTACACCTTGCAACTAGACGCCCAGTTAAGACTCGGTTTCCCTACGGCTCCCCTATACGGTTAACCTCGCTACAAAATGTAAGTCGCTGACCCATTATACAAAAGGTACGCAGTCACCCCGAAGGGCTCCCACTGCTTGTACGTACACGGTTTCAGGTTCTATTTCACTCCCCTCACAGGGGTTCTTTTCGCCTTTCCCTCACGGTACTGGTTCACTATCGGTCAGTCAGGAGTATTTAGCCTTGGAGGATGGTCCCCCCATATTCAGACAGGATGTCACGTGTCCCGCCCTACTCGATTTCACATCAAGGTTGTTTTCGTGTACGGGGCTATCACCCTGTATCGCCGGCCTTTCCAGGACCGTTCCACTAACTTCCAAGATGCTTAAGGGCTAATCCCCGTTCGCTCGCCGCTACTGAGGGAATCTCGGTTGATTTCTTTTCCTCGGGGTACTTAGATGTTTCAGTTCTCCCGGTTCGCCTCGTTACACTATGTATTCATGTAACGATACCCGAGTTATCTCGGGTGGGTTTCCCCATTCGGAAATCCGTGAGTCGTAATGTCTCTTACCGACTGCTCACGGCTTATCGCAGGTTAGTACGTCCTTCATCGCCTCTGACTGCCAAGGCATCCACCATGTACGCTTAGTCACTTAACCATACAACCCCAAGAAGTGTCGGTGAAACCGGCACAGCTTGTTGTCGTACAACAAGGACCAAATAAAATTTGGTTTTCGCCAAGAAGTTTCCAAAGCACTTGTAACAAATGTTTGAGAACTACTTTTTAAATCAGCTTTCCAGATTGTTAAAGAGCA
>NZ_JAAKVF010000032.1:0-15538 GCF_049175515.1 Aeromonas sp. 600479 | reverse complement strand
TTCAAAGGCTTTTCGAGGTTATCGACGAGGTTGTTTGCGTTGCCGCTTGCCCTGTCGATGGAGGCGCATTATAGGGATCTAGATCACGCTTGCAAGGGTGTTTTCGAATTAAATTCGCATTTTTTGGTTCAACCGTTCACTAATCACCCAAAAAGCGCATTTATCCTGCAACAACACACCCGTTTGGCGAGCTCGCTATCCTCTAGGTGGCGTGGCGGTGGTAGCAGATCAAGGTTGTGGCGATTTGGTCTCTCTACATCTATATGCATGGTGATCGAGGTCACGCCTTCGGGTAACATAGCGCCCCTTTGCGATTCACACACTCTTGGGCTTTGGAGAGTTTAATGCCTTTTGCACTTGGCCAGCGTTGGATTAGTGATACAGAGACGGATCTGGGGTTGGGGACTGTCGTTGCTGTTGAAGGACGCATGGTTACCCTGTTGTTTCCGGCTACCGGTGAAAACCGCATGTATGCCAAAGAAGAGGCACCGGTCACCCGGGTCAGCTTCAATGTGGGCGATCAGATCACCAGTCACGAAGACTGGACCATGACGGTCGAAGAAGTGCAGGAGAAAGACGGCCTGCTTATATATGTAGGTGTGCGCACTGACAATAATGAGCCCGTTGCCCTCAAGGAAGTGTTTCTCAACAACTTTATCAAGTTCAACAAGCCGCAGGATCGCCTGTTCGCCGGTCAGATCGATCGGATGTCCCGCTTCACCCTGCGCTACGAAGCGCTGGTCAACCAGCACCAGCGTCGTCGCAACCCGACTCGTGGTCTGGCCGGTGGCCGGGTCAGCCTGATCCCGCACCAGCTCTATATTGCCCATGAAGTGGGTCACCGCTACGCTCCGCGCGTACTGCTGGCCGATGAGGTTGGCCTGGGCAAGACCATCGAAGCGGGCATGATCATTCATCAGCAGCTGCTCTCCGGCCGCGCCCATCGCGTGCTCATTCTGCTGCCCGAGACGCTCCAGCACCAATGGCTGGTCGAAATGCTGCGCCGTTTCAACCTGCACTTCTCCCTGTTTGACGAGGAGCGCTGCATCGAGGCGTTTGCCGATGCGGAGAACCCCTTCGAGACCGAACAGCTGGTGATCTGCAGCCTCGACTTCCTGCGCAAGAAGCGTCGTCGCTTCGAGCAGGTGCTGGAAGCCGAGTGGGATCTGCTGGTTGTCGACGAAGCCCACCATCTGGAGTGGAGTGAAGAGGCGCCGAGCCGTGCCTATGAAATGGTGGAAGCACTGGCCGAACAGGTGCCGGGCGTGCTGCTGCTGACTGCGACACCGGATCAGCTGGGCCACCAGAGCCACTTTGCCCGTCTGCGCCTGCTCGATCCCGAACGTTTCTACGACTACGAGGCTTTCCTCGCCGAGGAGCAGGCCTATGGTCAGGTCGCCAGCGCCGCACAAGAGCTGCTGGATGGCGAGATCCTGAGCGATGAAGCCAGACAGATCCTCGCCAGCCAGCTGGAAGGGCTGGACTTGAGCGATGCCGCCGCTCGCCAGCAGGCGGTCGCCAAGCTGCTAGACCAGCATGGCACCGGCCGGGTACTGTTCCGCAACAGCCGCGCCAATATTCAAGGCTTCCCCGAGCGTCACCTCAACGTGTACCCCATGCCGCTGCCGGAGCAGTACAAAACTGCCATCAAGGTGATGGGCATGATGGGTGGTAACGGTGGCGATCTGCAGACCCGTGCCCTGCGCTACCTCTATCCCGAGAAGATCTTCCAGCAGTTCGAAGGCGACAACGCCACCTGGACCCAGTTCGACCCGCGCGTAGAATGGTTGCTGGAGCTGCTGCTCTCAGCCCGCCAGCAGAAGGTGCTGGTGATCTGCTCCGAAGCGGCGACCGCCATCGCGCTGGAAGAGGCGCTGCGTACCCGTGAAGGGATCCGTGGTGCCGTGTTCCACGAAGGGATGTCGATCCTCGAGCGGGACAAGGCCTCCGCCTATTTCGCCCAGCAAGAGGGTGGCGCCCAAGTGCTGCTCTGCTCCGAGATCGGCTCAGAAGGACGCAACTTCCAGTTTGCCAGCCATCTGGTGCTGTTCGATCTACCTCTCAACCCGGATCTGCTGGAACAGCGTATCGGCCGACTGGATCGTATCGGTCAGCAGAATACCGTCGAGATCCACGTTCCCTATCTGGAAGGGACTGCCCAGCGCGCCCTGCAACTCTGGTATCACGATGGTCTGGACGCGTTCGAGCAGACCTGCCCGACTGCCCGCCCGGTATTCGAAGCGGTACGTGAAGAGCTGTTCGAGCTGCTGGCCGCCAACACCGGCGATCAGGCAGCCCTCGAGGCCCTGCTGGTCAAGACCCGCGAACTGCACGAGCCGCTCAAGGCCCGGCTGGAGCAGGGCCGCGATCGCCTGCTAGAGATCCATTCCAGCGGTGGCGCCGCCGCCCAGCAACTGGTCGACAAGCTGGCCGCCGAAGATGACGACACCGGCATGATCTCCTTCGCTCTCAAGATGTTCGACGAGATCGGCGTCAATCAGGATGACCGTGGCGAGAACGCGCTGGTGCTGACTCCTGGGGATCACATGCTGGTCTCCAGCTTCCCGGGCCTGCCGCAAGATGGCATGACCATCACCTTCGATCGCAACACAGCTCTGTCGCGGGATGACATGGCGCTGCTTTCCTGGGATCACCCCATGATGCGCGGCGGTATCGACCTGATCCTGGGCTCCGAGATCGGCGCCACCTCGGTCGCCCTGCTCAAGAACAAGGCGCTGCCCATCGGCTCCATCCTGCTTGAGCTGATCTTTGTCGCCGAGTCTGCGGCCCATCCCCAGCTCTACCGCTTCATGCCGCCGACGCCGATCCGTCTGCTGATGGACAAGAACGGCCAGAATCTGGGTGAGAAAGTGGCGTTTGATGCCTTCAACCGCCAACTGACGCCGGTCAACCGCCACCTCGGCAGCAAGCTGGTCACCGCGTCCCAACCGGTGATCCACGGTCTGATTGGCAAGGGCCAGGCCATTGCCGAAGAGCTGAAAGCCGGGATTGTCGACAAGGCGCGCGCCCAGATGGCACAGACCCTGCAGCAGGATCTCGATCGTCTGGAAGCGCTCAAGGCAGTCAACCCGAACGTGCGCGACAGCGAACTGGATTATCTGCGCAATCTGCAGGCAGAATTGCACCACCTGATCGATCAGACCCAACTCAAGCTGGATGCCATCCGCTTTATCGTGGTCACCCATAACTGACAAGGTACCGATCGACAGCGGCCAGACCCAGCTCAAACTGGATACCCAAGGCCGCTTTGTCGTGGTTACCCATAACTTGATGGGGGCTTGCCCCCACCTTCTGATGCGAGACATTTATGTTTGAATACTCACCGCCTCTGGAACCCTGGCTCGATATCCTGTTCAAGGACAAGGACATCATGGTGGTCAACAAGCCCACTGGCCTGCTAAGCGTCCCCGGGCGCGGCCCCGAGAATGAAGACAGCGTCCTGCATCGGGTGAAACAGCAACACCCCAAGGCGGCGGCAGCTCATCGCCTCGACATGTCCACCACTGGCGTCATTGTCATTCCCCTCAATCCCAACTCTCATCGGGAGCTGAGTCGGCAATTTCGCGAGCGGGAGACCGAGAAGCACTACCTCGCCTGGGTGTGGGGTGAGCCGGAAGCAGAGTCGGGACAGGTTGACCTGCCGCTCTGCGTCGACTGGCCCAACCGCCCGAAGCAGAAGGTGGATCACGAGGAGGGGCGTCACGCCCTGACCCTGTGGGAAAAACTGAAAGTGGAGAACGGCAACAGCCTGATCAAGCTGACTCCCATCACAGGTCGCTCGCACCAGTTGCGCGTCCATATGCTGGAGCTGGGGCATCCGATCCTGGGTGACAACCTCTACGCCCATCCGGATGCGCTGGCGGCTGCCCCCCATCTCTACCTGCATGCGGCCATGCTGACCATCAGCCACCCCCGCAGCGGGGAACGGATGACCTTCGAGGCGCCGGCTCCTTTCCCGGTCTGATCCCGCAAATCGCAGAGATAAAAAAGCCCCCATCGCGAGATGGGGGCTTTTTCATTAGGGTCAGACGCGAATATCGATCTTGCTTCCCAGGGAAGCGCTGGCCGATGTCGGTGCAACCGGCGCTGATTGCGCTGCGTTTTGCAGCAGCTTCAGCGCAGCTTCGCCCTCTTGGGTCTGCTGTTTCTTGGCCAGACTGGCCGTCATCAGAGCAGAACCAAACGACGCATTTGCAGAACTTGATATATCCATAGGGTTCCTCCTGCACTCAACAGTATCGACCAAGCGGCCCCGAACATAAGCACTGAATGCAAAACAATCTGAAAGTCGCTTTTCTATCAATCAGATAGCAATAGCGTTCATGGTCCCTGTTCACCGCTGGATGACGCCTTCAAGCTCCTGTGCCGTCATCGGCCGAAGCACCTTGCAAGGGTTGCCAGCCGCCACCACGTTGGCGGGCACATCTTTGGTCACCACCGAACCGGCACCGATGACGCTGTTGTCACCGATGGTGACGCCGGGGCAGATGACGACGCTGCCGCCAATCCAGACGTTGTGACCGATCCGCACCGGCTTGCCGAACTCGACACCCTTGATACGTGGCACCACCGCCACCGGGTGAGCGGCGGTGTAGATCTGCACCCCGGGCGCCAGCAGCACGTTGTCGCCGATGTGCACCTCGCAGACGTCGAGGATGGTGCAGCCTACGTTGGCGTAGAAGTTCTCGCCGACGAAGATATTGGCGCCATAGTCGCAGAAGAATGGCGGATTGATGGCACACTCCTGGCCGCGGCCACCGAGCAGCTCGTGCAGCAAAGCATCCCGCGCTGGTTTCTCCTGCCAGCTGGTGTTGAAGGTGTGATAGAGCCGGCGGCAGCGCTCGCGCGCCGCTTTCAGCTCAGGATCACCCGCATCATAGGGCTGCCCCGCCACCATCTTCTGCCACTCGGTACCGCGCACCACCTTCTCCATTACCTACTCCATCAGCCAGATCAGGGATTCATAAGGGCGCAGCATACCCGATTGCGGTTGAGCTGGACTATCGGGGTAGTTGCCGAGCAGCAGCCGACCTTGCCCGCTTTGCAGCTCGGCAGGCAAGGCAAACTCAACCGGCTCGCCGTAGAAGTTGCTCACCACCAGCAGGGTCTGTCCGTTGGCGCGACGGGCGTAGGCCCAGATCTGCGGGTGCCCCGTCAGCAGCTCCTGATAATCCCCCTGAGTGAAGATGGGGTGCGCCTTGCGAAGGGCGATGAGATCCCGATAGTGCCAGAACACCGAGTGCTGGTCGGCCAGCGCCGCCTCGGCATTGATCTCGGAATAGTTGGCGGCTGGCTTGAGCCAGGGCGTCCCTTGGGTGAAACCGGCATTGGCCGCAGCGCTCCACTGCATCGGGGTGCGCGAGTTGTCGCGGGACTTGGTACCGAGAATGGCGAGGATCTCGGCCTCGTTCATCCCTTCCGCCTGCTTGATGGCGAAGATGTTGCGACTTTCCACATCCTGATAGTCGTTAATGTGCTGATAGCCGGGGTTGGTCATGCCGAGCTCCTCCCCCTGATAGATGTATGGGGTGCCTTGCAGGCCATGCAGCGTGCTGGCCAGCATCTTGGCGGCTACAACTCTATGCTCGCCCTCATCGCCAAAGCGGGAGACGATGCGCGGCTGATCGTGGTTGCACCAGAACAGCGCCGACCACCCCTTGCCGTGCATGCCGCTCTGCCAGTGGTTGAAGATGCGCTTGAGTTCGAGGAAGTCGAACGGCGCCTTGGTCCACTTGTCGCCGTTGGGGTAATCCACCTTGAGGTGGTGGAAGTTGAATACCATGGAGAGCTCTGAGCCATCGAGGGCACCATAGCGCTGGCAATGCTCCAGACTGGTGGAGGACATCTCTCCCACCGTCATGGCCCCCACCGGAGCAAAGACGTCGCGGCTCACGTCCTGCAGGAATTCGTGGATGCGCGGGCCGTCGGTATAGAAGCGGCGGCCATCGCCAATCTCGTCGTTCGGGAACGCCTGATCCTTGGAGATAAGGTTGATGACGTCGAGTCGGAAACCGTCCACCCCCTTCTTGGCCCAGAAGTGGATGATGTTTTTAACCTCGGCGCGCACCGCCGGATTTTCCCAGTTGAGATCCGCCTGCTCGCGGGCAAACAGGTGCAGGTAGTACTGACCGGTGGCCGAGTCCAGCTCCCAGGCGCTGCCACCAAACTTGGATTGCCAGTTGTTGGGCACGCCGCCATCAATCGGATCGCGCCAGATGTAGTAGTCGCGGTAGGGGCTGTTCTTGTCCCCCTGCGCCGACTTGAACCAGGCGTGCTCGGTGGAGGTGTGGTTGACCACGATATCCATCACGATGCGGATGTCGCGCGCGTGGGCGGCGGCCAGCAGCGCCTCGAAATCATCCATGGTGCCGTAGGCGGGGTCGATGGCAAGGTAGTCGGCGATGTCGTATCCGTTGTCCACCTGCGGGGAGACGTAGACAGGGGTCAGCCAGAGGGCATCGACGCCCAAGGTCTTGAGATAGTCGAGGCGGGCCATGATCCCCTTGAGATCGCCGGTGCCACGGGCAGCGGAATCCTGAAAGCTCTTGGGGTAAATCTGGTAAATCACGGCACTCTGCCACCAGGGTGTTTGGCTCATGGGTCTTTCTCTTGTCTCGAATATGAAATGGAGAGGGCGACCCGCGGGTCGCCCTGATAATCATTGTCAGGCGCTGGCTTGGGCCAACTTGCCAGCGGCTTGCTGACGCTTGTAGACCAGCAAGGTCAGCACCACCGGCACCACGATGGCGACCAGCATGGCGATGGCAAACACCGCCCAGTATTGCGGCTGGATGGAGAGGATGCCGGGCAGGCCGCCTACCCCGATACCGTTAGCCATCACCCCGGCGAAACCGCAGATGAGGGCGGCAAGGCTGGACCCCACCATGGCGCACAGCATGGGAAACTTGTACTTGAGGTTGATACCGTACATGGCCGGTTCGGTCACCCCGAGGTAGGCGGAGATGGCAGCAGGCACCGAGATCTCCCGCTCGTTCTCCTTGCGGCTAATCAGAATGATGCCAACGACCGCAGACGCCTGCGCAATGTTGGAGAGGGCGATCAGCGGCCAGATCGGGGTGCCACCCATGCTCTGCATTAGCTGCAGATCCACCGCGTTGGTGGTGTGGTGGATGCCGGTGATGACCAGCGGTGCGTAGAGGAAACCGAACAGGGCGGCGCCGATAGGAGCGAAGGAGCCGGTCATGGCAGCCTTGGCAGCGAAACCGACACCATCACCAACCCAGCGACCGAACGGGCCGATAAAGGCGTGAGCCACGATCACTGCCAGCAGCAGCGAGACAAACGGCACAATCACCAGATAGAGATAGGCCGGAATGATCCGCTTGAGGTTGGTCTCAACCCAAGCCAGGAAGACACCCGCCAGCAGCGCCGGAATGACCTGAGCCTGATAACCCACCTTCTGGATCACGAACAGGCCGAAGTCCCACACCTCGGGAGTCTGCTGACCAATGCCGTAGGCGTTCATCAACTGCGGTGACACCAGCGTCACCCCCAGCACAATACCGAGGATCTCGGAGCCACCCATCTTCTTCACTGCAGACCAGCAAACACCGACCGGCAGGAAGTGGAAAATCGCCTCGCCCAGCAGCCAGAGGAAGGCGTGTAGCTGCGCCCAGAACTGGCTGATCTCGGTGAGGGTGTGAGTGCCATCGTCAAACATCTTGATGTCGCCGATGACGTTGCGAAAGCCCAGGATCAGACCGCCGGTGATGATGGCGGGCAGCAACGGTACGAAGATCTCCGCCAGATGGGAGATGCCACGCTCCAGCGGATTCATGTTCTGGCGCGCCGCCTGCTTGGCGGTCTCCTTGCTGCCACCGCTGACGCCGAGCTGTTCGGTCAGCGCCTTGTACCACTGCTCTACCTCGTTACCGATCACCACCTGGAACTGACCGCCCTGGGTGAAGCTTCCCTTCACTGCCGGAATGGTTTCGATAGCCTTGCTGTCGGCCTTGGCCGGATCGTTCAGGACGAAGCGCAACCGGGTCAGGCAGTGGCTGACGGTGGCGATGTTCTCCTTGCCGCCGATCTTGTCGATCAGGGTGGCAAGCTGCTGTGCGTTGATCTTGGACATGGGTCTTCCCTCTGTGACGCCATTGAATAGTGGTCTGTATCGCCCTTTTGAGCCAGTCTATCGGCCGGAGCGTTCTTGGTATCGTTCCCATTTAGCATGCCGACAATCTGGCTAGATCGAAATGGGAACGTTCCCAATTCGTGGCCAGCATCACAAAAAGCGCACTTTTTGTTCAGTCGGAAGTGATGGGGCTCACAGGGTTCGGCAGGGGGCGATAGTCACCAGCGGGGGCTGAGCCTGCTCAATCTGGCCGAGCAGCTGACGCGCCGCCTGCTCCCCTGCCCCCTTGTAACCAAGATCGAGAGTGAGGGCGTTGGGGAAGAGGAAACTGAGCATGGGGTTGTTGCCAAGGCCGGTCACCAGCACCTCACTACGCCCTTGTTCTTGCAGGTATTTTGCCGCACCAATGGCGAGGGTATCGCTGGCGCAGACCAACGCCTGGGTGGAGGGGGTAAGCAGCTCGGCCGCCAGCCGGTAGCCGCTCTGCAGGCTGAGATCTCCGAGGGCGCTGCGCGGACGCAACCCCTGCTCTGCGCAGTAAGCGAGATAAGCATCTAGGCGGCGCTGGCCAGTGGTGAGATCCGAGGCATCCACCCCCAGATAGGCGATGTCGCGGGCGCCACGGCTTGCCAGCTGCGCCAGCATGGTGCGCACCGCACCGGCGTCGTCGAAGCAGACCGAGGAGAAACCGGGATATTCACGGGCGACCAGCACCAGCTTCTCTTTCAGCGGCGTCATGGCGGCATAGTCCAAGTCATTGAAGGCGAACAGGATAATGCCATCCACTCCGCGCCGCTCCAGCACCGCCAGATGCTCCTGCACCTTGGCGGGGGAGAACTTGCTCTCCATCAGCACAGCATCGTAGCCACGCTGGTAGAGGGTCTCCAGCATGCCGCGCACCGCCTGATTCTCCGAGCTGGAGTCGAGCCGGGAAACGATGATCCCCACCACCTGCTGGCTTTGGCTGCGCATGGCCCGCGCCGACTTGCTCGGCACGAAGCCGTGCTCGGCGATGATCTGCTCCACCCGCTCGCGGGTCTCCTGCTTCACCTTGGGATCCTGGTTGAGCACCCGGGAGACGGTCGACTTGCCGACGCCACTCAGTCTGGCGATATCGAGGATGGTCAGTTTCTTGTCCATGAATTGGCTCACAGGAGGCTAGGCGGTGGAATTGCCCACATTGTTGTGATTAACCCCTGTGAATACAAGCCCATGGCGTTAGAATGCCCTTTTTGCCCCGCCGTCAGGGTGTGTGGGCACAGCACAGGACGCCCATCATGGATCTGCTGGCCAGTCTGCTCTTCTCCCTCTCCATCACAGGCCCCATCTGCGTGGTGCTGCTGCTCGGCATCTTGCTCAAGCGGCTGGGGCTGCTGCCGGATCCCTTTACCGAATCCGCCTCGCGACTGGTGTTTCAGGTCACCCTGCCCGCTCTGCTCTTTCTCAGTATTCTGGGTACCAACTTCGCCACCATGCCGAGCCTCTGGTTTATCGGCTATGGCCTGCTCGCCACCGTTATCAGCTATCTGGTGCTGGAGCTGCTGGCCGGACGTTTTATCGGGGAGCAGCGACTGCGCGGCATCTTCGTGCAGGGGAGCTTTCGCGGCAACAGCGCCATTATCGGGCTCGCCTATGTGCAGAACGCCTATGGCCACGAAGGGGTGGGGGCGGCGGCCTTCTATGTCGGCGCGGTGACCGTGCTCTACAACATTCTCGCTGTGATCACCCTCACCCGCAGTCTCGGCGGTGCCACCGGTATCCGCCCCATTCTGCTCGGCATCATCAAGAATCCGCTCATCATCGCCATTGTGGCGGCGCTGCCGTTTACCCTGCTCGGTATCAAGATGCCGCAACTGCTGCTCACCACCGGCAGCTACTTCGCCAACATGACGTTGCCGCTGGCGTTGCTCTGCACCGGCGCCTCCCTCAGTCTCGGCGCCCTGCGCGGCGGGGCGGCGCTGACCGGCTGGGCCAGCGTGATGCGGCTCTGCCTCATTCCAGCGGTGTTCACTCTGGGAGCAGCCCTGCTCGGCTTCAGCCATCTGGAGCTCGGCATCCTGTTTCTTATCAGCGCCACCCCGACTGCCGCCGCCAGCTATGTGATGACCCGCGCCATGGGGGGTGACAGCGTGCTGGCAGCGAACATCATCGCCACTACCACCCTTGGATCGCTGGTTACTACCAGCCTCGGGGCAACTCTGATGAATTACCTCGGTCTTATGTACTGACCCTGCCCGAGGAAACTGCCAACCTCATCGCCACCACGAACCTTGGCACCCATACACCGGCAGGGAGCCATCCTGATGAACTATCTGGGTCTTATGTACTGACGGCTTGACCTTGCCGGAGGCGGCAGCTTTAGGCTGGCGCTCATCAACAGAGGAGATATTCCATGACCATCGAACTCACAGTGTCCGGCATGTCCTGTGGTGGCTGCGCCGCCAGTCTGCAAAAAGCCCTGCTGGCCCAGCCTGCAGTCACTACCGCGACCGTCGATTTCGCCAGCAGCAAGGCCGTCATCGAGAGCGAGCTGAGCAAGGCCGAGCTGATCGCCCTGATCGAAGCCAAGGGTTTCTCTGCGAGTTAAATTATCTCTATAGAGGTATAAAACAGGTTAAAAATCTGTACTCACCTGTCTTTTGGTGAGTTTTATCACAGACCCAGGTTATTAAACGGGCAAACTTGCTGCGATTATTCCAACCATAAGGATTTGCAGCATGACCCTACCGATCCGCAAGACCCTGCTCGCCGCCGTCGTCGGCCTGACCCTCTCCCCCATGGCCATGGCCCTGCCCAACGTCCATATTCTGGCAACCGGCGGCACCATTGCCGGGGCAGGCCAGTCGGCTACCCAGTCCAACTACGAGGCTGGCAAGGTGGCCATCGAAACCCTGATCGCCGCCGTGCCCGAGATGAAGAACGTGGCCGATGTGCAGGGTGAGCAGGTGGTGAAGATCGGCTCCCAGGACATGAACGACGAGGTGTGGCTCAAGCTGGCCAAGCGGGTCAACGAGCTGCTGGCCAAGGATGACGTTGATGGCATCGTCATTACCCACGGCACCGACACCATGGAAGAGACCGCCTACTTCCTCAATCTGACCGTCAAGAGCGACAAGCCGGTGGTACTGGTCGGCGCCATGCGCCCCTCCACCGCCATGAGTGCCGACGGCCCGATGAATCTCTACAACGCCGTGGTGACCGCCTCCGACCCCGCCTCCAAGGGACGTGGCGTCATGGTGGCGATGAACGACACCGTGCTCGATGCCCGCGACGTCACCAAGACCAACACCACCGGCGTGCAGACCTTCGCCTCCCCCAACTTCGGCCCGCTCGGCTACATCCACAACGGCAAGATCGACTATCAGCGCAGCCCGGCACGCCTGCACACCAGCAAGACCCCGTTTGACGTGAGCAAGCTCGACAAGCTGCCGCAGGTTGGCATCGTCTACAGCTACGCCAACGCCACCGACTTGCCGGCCAAGGCGATGGTGGATGCCAAGTTCGACGGCATCGTCAGCGCCGGGGTGGGCAACGGTAACCTCTACCACACCCTGTTCGACACCCTGGCCAAGGCGAGCAAGGATGGCATCCGCGTCGTGCGCTCCGCCCGCGTGCCGACCGGCGCCACCACCCTGGATGCCGAGATCGATGATGCCAAGTACGGCTTCGTGGCCTCCGGCACTCTCAACCCGCAGAAAGCGCGGGTGCTGCTGATGCTCTCCCTGACCCAAAGCAAGGATCCGGCCCAGATCCAGCGCTGGTTCCAGCAGTTCTGATAAAGGTTTTCTGACAAGTAATAAGCAAGGGCGGGACTTCCCGCCCTTTTCCATCCTGCATGCAATGCCACTTCGCCAAGCACCCGCCTCACCCATTACGTCGTTTGGCGAGGTCATCCTTCCCTTTTCCGGCCATCTTTTTCGGCCACCGCAGAGCGTTGTCATCAAATTAGCGAGCCGGATCACCCGCTTTCACAAGCGCATCGCCGCCAAATTCATTACACTGCCAGCGATCTTATCCACTCAAGGAGTGCTGTTGCTGTATGGAAATATTGATCCTGCTGGGATTGATTTTGCTTAATGGCGTCTTCGCCATGTCAGAAATCGCCATCGTCACCGCACGCAAGGCTCGCCTTGGCAAGCTTGCCTCTGAAGGCAACCGTTCCGCCGCCATTGCCCTCAAACTGGGCGAAGACCCGACCCATTTTCTCTCTGCCGTCCAAATCGGCATTACCAGCATAGGTTTGCTCAACGGTATCTACGGCGAATCCCTGCTGGCCCAGCCCTTCTCCCTCTGGTTGCAGGAGTGGGGACTATCCCCCAAGAGCAGCGGCCTGATCGCCACCGTCATCGTGGTGGTGGTGGTTACTTACCTCTCCATCGTGGTGGGGGAGCTGGTGCCCAAGCGCCTTGGCCAGCTCAATGCCGAGCGCATCGCCTGTCTGGTGGCCCGCCCCATGCACTGGCTCGCCACCCTGACCCGCCCATTCGTCTGGCTGCTGTCGGCCTCCACCAATGCCAGCCTGCGGCTGCTGCGGGTCAACCAGAACGGCAGCGCCAACGTTACCGAGGAGGAGATCCACGCCATGCTGGTGGAGGGCTCTGAAGCCGGGGTGATCGAGGATCATGAGCACACCATGCTGCGCAACGTCTTCCGTCTCGACGAGCGCAGCCTCTCCTCCCTGATGGTGCCGCGCAGCGATATCCGCTATCTGGATCTGGCTCTGCCGTTGGAGACCAACCTGCAGCGGCTGGTGGAGTATCGCCACAGCTATTTTCCGGTCTGCGACGGCAACCTGTCAGAATTGGTGGGTATCATCAATGTCAGCAAGGTGCTGCACGCCTATATCAAGGGGGAGCCCATCGATCTGGCTGCCCTGACCCAGGAGGGCAGCCTGCTGCCCGAGACCCTCAACGGCGTCGAGCTGCTCAACCACTTCCGCACCCACAGCGAACAGATGGCGCTGGTGGTGGACGAATATGGCGAGTTGCAGGGACTGGTCACCCAGCAGGATCTGCTGGAGGCGCTGGCGGGGGATTTCCAGCAGGAGGATGGCGAGGACAACTGGGCATTCCGGCGCGCCGACGGCAGCTGGCTGCTCGATGGCCTGATCCCGCTGCCGGAGTTGAAGGACTGTCTGGAGCTGGTTCGTCTGCCAGAAGAAGAAAAACATCACTATCACACCCTCGGAGGGCTTATCATGCTGCTCCTTGGTCGTGTTCCACAAACCGGAGACCTGGTGACACTGGAACAGTGGCAACTGGAAATTGTTGACATGGATGGCCTGCGCATCGACAAGGTGCTCGCCATGCCCTTGACCGATCAACCCAGCTAACCTGCGGAGTTTGCAAGTATGGAGCAGTTTTACCAACTGGCTCACGCCTTTATGAATCACGATCTGAACACACTTTCCGATCCCAAGATGGCCTTCATGATCTGTGGTGTGATTCTGACGTTTCTGGTACTGGAAAACGGATTCATCCCTACCGCCTTTCTGCCCGGTGACAGCCTGCTGATCCTCACCGGCGTGCTCATCTATCAGGATGTATTGTCTCTAGGGGTGATCCCGCTGTTGATCATGGCCACCTTTGTCGGTACCTGGTTCGGTTACATGCAGGGGCGCTTCCTTGGCCACACCCAGCTCTACCATCGGCTGATGTCCCATGTGGAAGAGCGACACCAGCAGAAGGTCTACCACCTGCTGGACAAGTACGGGATCATCACCCTGATCACCGCGCGCTATATCGCCTTCGTGCGCACCGCCTACCCCTATATCGTCGGTGCCACCGAGCTGCCGCAGGGGCGCTTTCTCATCGTCAATCTGATCAGCTCCATCATGTGGATCTGCCCGCTGGTCGGGTTTGGCTACTACCTGAGCCACACCAAGCTGGCAGCCGAATACCAGACCCAGTTCTTCAACATCATCATCTATCTGCCGGTGGCCCTGCTGGTGGGTGGCATGGTGGCGCTGGTCTGGCGCTGGATCAGCAAACGCAGGGCCGCGCAGCCGCGGGATTGACCCCTCACCCAACGCCCGACCCGAAAGCCCTCGCCAGAGGGCTTTTTTGATCGCCAATTTCGCGCAAATAGCAGAAATAGTCCCGCTCGGCCCTTGTAAAGCCGGGGTAAAAATGAGTGAATCTAGCGCCTTTTTTTGGATGGGAACGGAGTCGGTTGTATGTGGTGTCGGATTCGCGCAGCAGCGCTGGTTGTCGGGTTGATGGGAATGCTGGGATTGCCTGCGGTCAGCGCGGCACCCAACCCTGCCAAACTGGAAGTACGCTCGAGCAGCGCCCTGGTCGTGGATGTAAAAACGGGCAAGACGCTCTACCAGAAGAATGCCACCAAGGTACGTCCTATCGCCTCCCTCACCAAGCTGATGACAGCGCTGGTGGTGCTGGATGCCAAACAGAATCTCAACCAGACCATCACGGTCGACAAGAACGATCTGGATCGGGTCAAACACACACACTCCCGCATCCGCATGGGCACCAAGGTGACCCGCCGCGACGCCCTGCATCTGGCATTGATGTCCTCCGAAAACCGGATGGCCTCGGCACTGGCGCGTCACTATCCGGGCGGTCGCAGTGCCTTCGTGCGGGCCATGAACAACAAGGCCAGACAATTGGGAATGCGTAATACTCACTTCTACGACTCCACCGGCCTCTCCACCCGCAACGTCTCTACCGCCCAGGATCTGGGCAAGCTGGCTGCCGCCGCCTATCGTCAGCCGCTGATCCGTCAGTTCACTCAGGATGAGAACCGGGAGATGCGCTTCAGCGCCCCCGCCTACAGCCTGATGTTCAACAACACCAACCCGCTGGTGAAAAACCCGGATTGGGACGTACGCCTCTCCAAGACCGGCTTCACTGACGAAGCGGGGCGCTGTCTGGTGATGCGCGCCAAACCGGACAGCCGCGAGCTGGCCATCGTGCTGCTCAACTCGGTGGGCAAACGCACCCCTATCGGCGATGCCAACCGCATTCGCAAATGGCTGAAAAGCTGAGTAAAGCTCTCTATACCAAAGGATGCTGCGGCATCCTTTTTTATTGCCCGCAGAACGCCTCAGCAGGCCTTGCAGGATGTTGATAGCCAAACCCTGAGTGATGATCTGCGCAGCATCTGCCGTTGCAACAGCAGACATACAAGGCGCCTATAGATGAGGCAAAGGGTGGTGAGGCGGGGCAACGATCAGAAGAGCTATGCGCAATCACAGACAGGGGAAGAAATAAGGACAAGAACAGCCAGGTAAACGGGCGATCCACCCGCAACAGCGCACGGGGATCCGCACCAAAAAGTTAAATATCACCCATAAAAAAACAGCCCCGACCGAAGTCGAGGCTGTCTGTATGGTGCGCCCGAGAGGATTCGAACCTCTGACCACCTGGTTCGTAGCCAGGTACTCTATCCAGCTGAGCTACGGGC
>NZ_JAAKVF010000031.1:0-18418 GCF_049175515.1 Aeromonas sp. 600479 | reverse complement strand
GACGGCCTGCGTTTCGCTATCCGTGAAGGTGGCCGTACCGTAGGTGCTGGTGTTGTAGCTAAAGTTATCGCTTAATCTTTGGCTTACATAAATAAAGCAAAGCCCCTATAATAGGGGCTTTCTTATGCAGGGGCGTAGTTCGAATTGGTAGAACAGCGGTCTCCAAAACCGATGGTTGCGGGTTCGAGTCCTGCCGCCCCTGCCATATACCTCGTCTCGTACGGGGCTTTTGTGTCTTTGGTTACGTCAGATACAGGTGGGTTGTATGAGTGTTAGTTCTGAGAACCAGGGCGGAAGCAAGGATACCCTGCTTTGGGGCCTGGTTTTCATTATCCTGGTGGCCGCTGTAGTAGGTAATTATCTGCTGAGCGATGTTATTGCTGCCGTCCGCGCCTTGGGTGTGGTCATTGTCATCGCTGCTGCTGGTGCAGTAGCCCTGCAAACCACCAAAGGGAAGGCAACACTGGCATTCGCCCGTGAGTCTCGCCTGGAAGTCCGCAAGGTCGTATGGCCAACCCGTCAGGAAGCCATTCAGACAACCCTGATTGTGCTGGCGGTGACCGCCGTGATGGGGCTGCTGCTGTTCGTTCTGGACGGCGCCTTGGTCTGGTTGGTTAACCTGATTACCGGTGTGTAAGGATAAGCCATGACTGAACAACGTGAACAGCGTGAACAGCGTATGAGATGGTATGTCGTGCAGGCGTTTTCCGGCTATGAAGGCCGTGTTGCCAAATCCCTGCGTGAACATATCAAGATGCATGGCATGGAAGACATGTTCGGTGAAGTACTGGTCCCGACCGAAGAGGTGGTCGAGATGCGTGCAGGCCAGAAGCGCAAGAGTGAGCGCAAGTTTTTCCCGGGTTATGTCCTGGTCCAGATGATCATGGATGAAACCACATGGCACCTGGTGCGTAACGTACCGCGTGTTATGGGCTTCATCGGCGGTACTTCCGACCGTCCGGCACCGATCTCCGACAAAGAGGCCGATGCCATCCTGAACCGTCTGCAGGATGCCCACGACAAGCCGCGTCCGAAAACCCTGTTTGAACCGGGTGAAATGGTGCGGGTTGCCGATGGTCCGTTTGCCGACTTCAACGGTACCGTTGAAGAGGTTGATTATGAGAAGAGCCGAGTGAAGGTTTCTGTGCTGATCTTCGGTCGTTCTACTCCTGTTGAACTGGATTTTGGTCAGGTCGAAAAGGGCTGATTGAATTCTGTACGTTTAACGGTTGTCAGGGGCAGCGAATATCTCTATAATTCGCTGCCCCTTTATTAGTTGGGGAGCCGTTTGCAGGAGCAAGTCTCCGAGGCGCTAGAACCCATTTTTGAGGTATTTTCCTAATGGCTAAGAAAGTCACAGCTTATATCAAGCTGCAGGTTGCTGCTGGTGCAGCCAACCCGTCTCCTCCCGTTGGTCCTGCACTGGGTCAACACGGTGTTAACATCATGGAATTCTGTAAGGCGTTCAACGCTCGTACAGAGAAGCTGGAAAAAGGTTCACCGACCCCGGTCGTGATCACCGTTTACAGTGACCGTTCCTTCACCTTCGAAACCAAGACTCCGCCTGCTTCCTTCCTGCTGAAGAAAGCTGCTGGCATCAAGTCTGGTTCTTCCAAGCCGAACAAAGACAAGGTTGGTAAGGTGACCGTTGCCCAGCTGCAAGAAATCGCCAAGACCAAAGAGCCGGATATGACTGGTGCCGATCTGGATGCAAAAGTACGTTGCATCGCAGGCTCCGCTCGTTCCATGGGTCTGGTAGTGGAGGATTAAGACAATGGCTAAACTTTCCAAGCGTATGCGCGTTATTCGCGAAAAAGTTGACGGTACCAAAGAGTACTCCATCAACGAAGCCATTGCCCTGCTGAAAGAACTGGCTACCGCCAAGTTCGTTGAAAGCGTTGACGTTGCTGTCAACCTGGGTATCGACGCTCGTAAATCTGACCAGAACGTACGTGGTGCTACTGTACTGCCGCACGGTACCGGTCGTGACGTTCGCGTTGCCGTATTTACCCAAGGTGCCAACGCCGAAGCAGCTAAAGCTGCCGGTGCTGACCTGGTAGGTATGGATGACCTGGCCGATCTGGTCAAGAAAGGCGAGATGAACTTCGACGTAGTTATCGCATCCCCGGATGCCATGCGCGTTGTTGGTCAACTGGGTCAAATCTTGGGCCCGCGCGGCCTGATGCCTAACCCGAAAGTTGGTACTGTAACCCCGAACGTTGCCGAAGCCGTCAAGAACGCCAAGGCTGGTCAGGTTCGTTACCGTAACGACAAGAATGGTATCATCCATACCACTCTGGGTAAGGTTTCTTTCAACGAAGTTCAGCTGAAAGAAAACTTGGAAGCTCTGCTGGTTGCCCTGAAAAAAGGCAAGCCCTCTTCCGCCAAAGGTCAATTCATCAAGAAAGTCAGCATCTCCACCACCATGGGTGCCGGTGTTGCCGTAGACCAAGCTTCTCTGGAAGCTCAGGCCTAATTGATGGGTTTTACAAGGCGCAAAATTTAATCTATAATTTTGCGCCTTCATTGGTTGGGGGTTTCGACCTCCGTCCAAGACCGCAGGAGGCTGCAAAGCCTTAATGTTTCCTGCGTAGACGGTGCCGGAAACCCAGCGAGAAAGATTCTTTCTCTTCTGGAATCCTGCTACCGCATCGTTCCCCTCTGTTGTAAAGGTAGGGGGGATGTGTCAGTACTGGGTCATTTGACCCGGATTCAATCCAGGAGTTAAGCCAATGGCATTGGGACTCGAAGACAAAAAGGCAATTGTTGCTGAAGTCAACGAAGCTGCCAAAGGCGCTCTTTCTGCAGTTGTTGCCGATTCTCGCGGTGTCACTGTAGACAAGATGACCGTCCTGCGTAAAACCGCTCGTGAAGCCGGTGTGTACATGCGCGTTGTGCGTAACACCCTGCTGCGTCGCGCGGTAGAAGGTACCGAATACGAGTGCCTGAACGACGCATTTACCGGTCCTACCTTGATTGCTTTCTCTAACGAACACCCGGGCGCTGCTGCTCGTCTGTTCAAAGAGTTTGCCAAAGCGAACCAAAAGTTCGAAATCAAGGCTGGCGCTTTTAACGGTGAGTTTATCGCCGCAGCACAAATTGATCGTCTGGCCACGCTGCCGACTTACGAAGAAGCAATTGCGAAGTTGATGGCGACTATGAAAGAAGCCTCTGCTGGCAAGCTGGTTCGTACTATCGCTGCTGTTCGCGACCAGAAACAAGCTGCTGCTTGATTCTCGCCTATTTAGGCTGTTTGAGTTTATTCAACATCAGGAATTTTTGTCATGTCTATCACTAAAGACCAAATCATCGAAGCCGTTGCTTCCATGTCCGTAATGGAAGTTGTTGAGCTGATCGAAGCTATGGAAGAGAAGTTCGGTGTTTCTGCCGCTGTTGCTGTTGCTGCCGGTCCGGCCGCTGAAGCAGTAGAAGAGAAGACCGAGTTCGACGTAGTTCTGACTGCTGCCGGTGCCAACAAAGTTGCCGTCATCAAAGCCGTTCGTGGCGCTACCGGTCTGGGCCTGAAAGAAGCCAAAGATCTGGTAGAAGCTGCTCCGGCTAACCTGAAAGAAGCCGTCTCCAAAGACGAAGCTGAAGCTCTGAAGAAAGAGCTGGAAGCTGCCGGTGCTTCTGTTGAGATCAAATAATCTGCATTTATGTAGATTAGCCTGATAAAACAGGCTAGGGCTGGTGAATTTTTGTTCACCAGCCTTTTTGCGCTGTAGACTGAGAGCATTTCACACCGTTTACGACTCTCGGTGCACCAGCAATCCGGACTGTCTTCTTTCGTCCGGGCCAACACAAAACGGTGTTGAGACAGAGCTGTCCCGCGGGACAGAGTGGGTCACTTATCAGCGAGCTGAGGAACCCTATGGTTTACTCTTATACCGAAAAAAAACGCATTCGTAAGGACTTCGGTAAGCGAGACCAGGTACTGGACACGCCTTATCTGTTGTCCATTCAGCTGGACTCCTTCAAGCAGTTCATCGAGGCTGACCCGGAAGGTGAATATGGCCTAGAGGCCGCTTTCCGTAGCGTTTTCCCGATCACCAGTTACTCCGGTAGTGCTGAGCTTCAGTATGTCAGCTATCGCCTGGGTGAGCCGGTATTTGACGTAAAAGAATGCCAGATCCGTGGAGTGACCTACTCCGCGCCGCTGCGTGTCAAGCTTCGTATGGTTCTGTACGACCGTGAAGCAGCTGCCGGCACCGTCAAAGACATCAAGGAACAAGAAGTATACATGGGCGAAATTCCGCTCATGACCGAGAACGGTACCTTTGTTATCAATGGTACCGAGCGGGTTATCGTTTCCCAGCTGCACCGCAGCCCGGGCGTCTTCTTCGACCACGATAAAGGCAAAACACATTCATCCGGTAAGGTGTTGTATAACGCCCGCGTTATCCCCTACCGTGGCTCCTGGCTGGACTTCGAGTTCGATGCGAAAGACAACCTGTTTGTCCGTATCGACCGTCGTCGCAAACTGCCGGCATCCATCATTCTGCGCGCCCTGGACTTCACTTCCGAAGAGATCCTGGCCACCTTCTTCGAAACCATCGGTTTCGAGGTCAAAGATGGCAAGTTGATGATGGATCTGGTGCCGGAGCGCCTGCGTGGCGAAACTGCGACCTTCGACATCGTGGCCAATGGTGCCGTGGTTGTTGAAACCGGTCGTCGTGTGACTGCCCGTCACATCCGTCAGCTGGAAAAAGATGCCGTTACCCAGATTGAGGTACCGGTTGAGTACGTTGTTGGCAAAGTTGCTGCCAAGGACTACGCACATCCGCAAACTGGCGAACTGGTAGTGGCAGCCAACCAGGCTCTGAGTCTGGAAGCGATTGCCAACCTGTCCCAGGCCGGCTTCAAGCATTTCGAGGTTCTGTTCACCAACGAACTGGACCACGGTGCCTACATGTCCGAGACCCTGCGCGTCGATTCCAGCACCAACCGTCTGGAAGCGCTGGTAGAAATCTACCGCATGATGCGTCCGGGCGAGCCGCCGACACGTGAAGCAGCAGAGCAGCTGTTCGAAAACCTGTTCTTCTCTGCCGAACGTTACGACCTGTCTACCGTAGGTCGGATGAAGTTCAACCGCCGTCTGGGTCGTGAAGACGAGACTGGCGCTGGCGTACTGACCAAAGACGACATCGTCGATGTGATGAAGCGCCTGATCGACATCCGTAACGGTAACGACGAAGTGGACGATATCGACCACCTGGGTAACCGTCGTATCCGTTCTGTCGGTGAAATGGCTGAAAACCAGTTCCGCGTCGGTCTGGTGCGTGTCGAGCGTGCGGTCAAGGAGCGTCTCTCCCTGGGCGACCTGGACACCCTGATGCCGCAGGATCTGATCAACGCCAAGCCGATCTCCGCCGCAGTCAAAGAGTTCTTTGGTTCCAGCCAGCTGTCCCAGTTTATGGACCAGAACAACCCGCTCTCCGAAGTGACCCACAAGCGCCGTATCTCTGCGCTGGGCCCGGGCGGTTTGACTCGTGAGCGTGCCGGCTTTGAAGTCCGAGACGTACACCCGACCCACTACGGTCGTCTGTGCCCGATCGAGACTCCTGAAGGTCCGAACATCGGTCTGATCAACTCCCTGTCCGTGTACTCTCGTACCAACGAGTACGGTTTCCTCGAGACCCCGTACCGCAAGGTCATTGACGGTGTGATCACCGACGAAGTGGACTACCTGTCTGCTATTGAAGAAGGCAAGTACGTGATCGCACAGGCTAACGCCGCGACCACCGAAGATGGCCGTCTGAAAGATGAATTGATCCCGTGCCGTCACAAAGGTGAATCCACCTTTATGAACGCCGACCAGATCCAGTATATGGACGTGAGCCCGCAGCAGATCGTATCTGTGGCAGCGGCCCTGATCCCGTTCCTGGAACACGATGACGCGAACCGCGCATTGATGGGTTCAAACATGCAACGTCAGGCTGTACCGACCCTGCGCGCTGACAAGCCGCTGGTAGGTACCGGTATGGAACGCGCTGTGGCCGTTGACTCCGGTGTAACCGTAGTGGCCAAGCGTGGCGGCATGATCGACTACGTCGATGCCTCCCGTATCGTTATCAAGGTAAATGAAGATGAGCTGATGCCAGGCGAAGCCGGTATCGACATCTACAACCTGACCAAATACACCCGTTCCAACCAGAACACCTGTATCAACCAGCGTCCTTGTGTGATGTTGGGTGAGCCGGTCATGGCTGGCGACGTACTGGCTGACGGCCCGTCCACCGATCTGGGTGAACTGGCTCTGGGTCAGAACATGCGCGTCGCGTTCATGCCGTGGAACGGTTACAACTTCGAAGACTCGATCCTGGTGAACGAGCGTGTTGTTCAGGAAGATCGCCTGACCACCATCCATATCCAGGAACTGGCCTGTATCTCCCGTGACACCAAGCTGGGTCCGGAAGAGATCACTGCTGACATCCCGAACGTGGGTGAAGCCGCTCTGTCCAAGCTGGACGAGTCCGGTATCGTCTACGTGGGTGCCGAAGTGAAGGGCGGCGACATTCTGGTCGGTAAGGTAACGCCGAAAGGTGAAACCCAGCTGACTCCGGAAGAGAAGCTGCTGCGCGCCATCTTCGGTGAGAAGGCGTCCGACGTGAAGGACTCTTCCCTGCGTGTACCGAACGGTGTGTACGGTACCGTGGTTGACGTGCAAGTCTTTACCCGCGATGGCGTGGAAAAAGACAAGCGCGCCAAAGAAATCGAAGAGATGCAGCTGAAGGAAGCGAAGAAGGACTTGACCGAAGAGTTCAAGATCCTGGAGGACGGCATTTTCGGCCGCTCTCGCAACCTACTGCTGGCCGCCGGTTACAGCGAAGATCGTCTGAACAAGCTGGAGCGTTCCAAGTGGTTTGAACTGGCCATCGAAGATGAAGCCAAGCAGACCGAACTGGAGCAGATCGCTGAACAGCACGTTGAGCTGAAAGCCGAGTTCGACAAGAAGTTCGAGAACAAGCGTCGCAAGATTATCCAGGGTGATGATCTGGCGCCGGGCGTACTGAAAATCGTCAAGGTTTATCTGGCAGTCAAGCGTCGCATCCAGCCGGGTGACAAGATGGCGGGCCGTCACGGTAACAAGGGTGTTATCTCCAAGATCTGTCCGGTCGAGGATATGCCTCATGACGAGTTCGGCCGTCCGGTCGACATCGTACTGAACCCGTTGGGCGTACCATCCCGTATGAACATCGGTCAGATCCTCGAAGTGCACCTGGGCCTTGCGGCCAAGGGGATCGGCGAGAAGATCGATCGCATGGTCAAAGAGCAGCGCGAGCTGCACGAGATGCGCAACTTCCTGCAACAGGTCTACGACCTGGGCGAGAAGGACACCCAGCAAGTGAACATCGCCGAACTGTCTGATGACGACGTACGTACCCTGGTGGGTAACCTGCGTAAGGGTCTGCCGGTTGCTACTCCAGTGTTTGATGGTGCCAAAGAGCGCGAAATCAAAGCCCTGCTGAAGCTGGCCGATCTGCCGGAGTCCGGTCAGATTGATCTGTTCGATGGCCGTACCGGTAACCGCTTCGAGCGTAAAGTAACCGTTGGTTACATGTACATGCTCAAGCTGAACCACTTGGTCGACGACAAGATGCACGCGCGTTCTACCGGTTCTTACAGCCTGGTTACCCAGCAGCCGCTGGGTGGTAAGGCTCAGTTCGGTGGTCAGCGTTTCGGTGAGATGGAAGTGTGGGCCCTGGAGGCTTACGGTGCGGCATATACCCTGCAGGAGATGCTGACCGTCAAGTCTGACGATGTGAATGGCCGTACCAAGATGTATAAGAACATCGTGGATGGCGACCACCGTATGGAGCCGGGCATGCCCGAATCCTTCAACGTATTGCTGAAGGAAATCCGCTCTCTGGGTATCAACATCGAGCTGGACGAAGAGTAAGAGCTCGCTCTTATTGTTCGAGAATTGACGTGGGCGCCCCGCTGTTTTGGCAGCCGGGGCGCCGAGGTTAGACTCCTGACAGGGGAAACACGTGAAAGACTTACTCAAGTTTTTGAAGGCTCAGACCAAGACCGAAGAGTTTGACAGTATCAAGATCGGTCTGGCCTCTCCTGACATGATCCGCTCCTGGTCATTCGGTGAGGTCAAAAAGCCTGAGACCATCAACTACCGGACTTTCAAGCCGGAGCGTGATGGTCTGTTCTGCGCCCGTATCTTCGGACCGGTGAAGGACTACGAGTGTCTGTGCGGCAAGTACAAGCGCCTGAAACACCGTGGTGTGATCTGTGAGAAGTGCGGCGTTGAAGTGACCCAGACCAAGGTCCGTCGTGAGCGTATGGGCCACATCGAGCTGGCCAGCCCGACTGCCCACATCTGGTTCCTGAAGTCCCTGCCGTCCCGTATCGGTCTGCTGCTGGACATGACCCTGCGCGACATCGAGCGTGTGCTCTACTTCGAATCTTTCGTGGTAATCGAGCCGGGCATGACCAACCTCGAACGTAGCCAGATGCTCTCTGAAGAGCAGTACCTGGACGCGCTGGAAGAGTGGGGCGACGAATTTGACGCCAAGATGGGTGCCGAAGCAATCCTGGCATTGCTGCGCGCTATCGATCTGGAAGGTGAAGTCAAAACCATGCGTGAGGAGCTGGATCAAACCAACTCCGAGACCAAGCGCAAGAAGACCACCAAGCGCCTGAAGCTGATGGAAGCGTTCCTGCAGTCCGGCAACAAGCCGGAGTGGATGATCATGACAGTGCTGCCTGTGCTGCCGCCGGACCTGCGTCCGCTGGTACCGCTGGACGGCGGCCGTTTCGCGACTTCCGATCTGAACGATCTGTATCGTCGCGTGATCAACCGTAACAACCGCTTGAAGCGTCTGCTGGATCTGGCTGCTCCGGACATCATCGTGCGCAACGAAAAGCGTATGCTGCAAGAGTCCGTCGATGCGCTGTTGGATAACGGCCGTCGCGGTCGTGCCATCACCGGTTCCAACAAGCGCCCGCTGAAATCCCTGGCCGACATGATCAAGGGTAAGCAGGGTCGTTTCCGTCAGAACCTGCTCGGTAAGCGTGTCGACTACTCCGGTCGTTCCGTTATCACCGTAGGCCCGACTCTGCGTCTGCATCAGTGCGGTCTGCCGAAGAAGATGGCGCTGGAACTGTTCAAGCCGTTCATCTATGGCAAGCTGGAAACCCGCGGTCTGGCGACCACTATCAAGGCCGCCAAGAAGATGGTGGAGCGCGAGGAAGCTGTCGTTTGGGATATCCTGGACGAAGTGATCCGCGAACACCCGGTTCTGCTGAACCGTGCACCGACTCTGCACCGTTTGGGTATCCAGGCATTCGAACCGACTCTGGTCGAAGGCAAGGCAATCCAGCTGCACCCGCTGGTTTGTGCTGCGTATAACGCGGACTTCGATGGTGACCAGATGGCGGTCCACGTACCGCTGACCCTGGAAGCCCAGCTGGAAGCGCGTGCGCTGATGATGTCTACCAACAACATCCTGTCGCCTGCCTCCGGTGAGCCGATCATCGTTCCTTCTCAGGACGTGGTCTTGGGTCTGTACTACATGACCCGTGCCCGTATCAACGCCAAAGGCGAAGGTATGGTGCTGGCCGGCCCGAAAGAAGCCGAGAAAGTATATCGCGCCGGTCTGGCCGATCTGCATGCTCGTGTGAAAGTACGCATTACCGAATACCTGCGTCAGGAAGACGGTTCTCTGCGTGAACACACCGAGATGAAGAACACCACCGTTGGTCGTGCGATCCTGAGCCTGATCCTGCCGAAAGGTATGGAATACGCCCTGATCGACGAGCCGAAGGTGCTGACTGCTGCAGAACAGGCTGATCTGGATGCCAATCCGCAGAACTGGATCAAGTGCGTATCCAACAAGGCGCTGGGCAAAAAGCTCATCTCCCGTCTGCTGAACACCTGCTATCGCAAGCAGGGCCTGAAGGACACCGTTATCTTCGCTGACCAGCTGATGTATACCGGTTTCCACTACGCGGCCCTGTCCGGTGCTTCCGTTGGTATCGATGACATGGTCATCCCGGATGCCAAGAAAGAGATCATCGCAGCAGCCGAAGCCGAAGTTGCCGAGATCCAGGACCAGTTCCTGTCAGGTCTGGTAACTGCGGGCGAGCGTTACAACAAGGTTATCGATATCTGGGCCAGCGCCAACGAGCGCGTCTCCAAGGCCATGATGGAGAACTTGTCCAAAGAGCGTAACGTCAACTCGCTGGGTGAAGAAGAAGAACAGGCATCGTTCAACAGCATCTTTATGATGGCCGACTCTGGTGCGCGTGGTTCCGCCGCCCAGATCCGTCAGCTGGCCGGTATGCGTGGCCTGATGGCCAAGCCGGATGGCTCCATCATCGAGACCCCGATCATCGCGAACTTCCGCGAAGGTCTGAACGTACTGCAGTACTTTATCTCTACCCACGGTGCTCGTAAGGGTCTGGCGGATACCGCACTGAAGACTGCGAACTCCGGTTACCTGACTCGTCGTCTGGTAGACGTGGCGCAAGACATGGTGATCACCGAGGACGATTGCGGCACTACCGACGGTCTGTGGATGACTCCGCTGATCGAGGGTGGCGACGTGGTCGAGCCGCTGCGTGAGCGCGTGCTGGGTCGTGTGGTGGCAGAAGATGTCATCAAGCCGGGTACCGAGGACGAGATCCTGGTTGCTCGCAACACCCTGCTCGATGAGCAGCTGTGTGACCTGCTGGAGCGTAACTCCGTTGACCGTGTGAAGGTACGTTCTGCCATCACCTGTGAAACCGACTTCGGTAACTGTGCTCACTGCTACGGCCGTGATCTGGCCCGTGGTCACCTGGTTAACAAGGGTGAGGCTGTCGGTGTTATCGCCGCCCAGTCCATCGGTGAACCGGGTACCCAGCTGACGATGCGTACTTTCCACATCGGTGGTGCTGCATCTCGTGCCGCTGCTGAAAGCAGCATCCAGGTCAAGAACACCGGTACCATCAAGCTGCAGAACGCCAAGTTCGTTCACAACAGCGATGACAAACTGGTTATCACCTCACGTTCTACCGAACTGACCATCATGGACGACATGGGCCGTACCAAGGAAAGCCACAAGCTGCCTTACGGTTCCGTGCTGGAAGTGAAGGACGGCCAGGCCGTGAGTGCTGGCGAGACTGTTGCCAACTGGGATCCGCACACCCACCCGATCATCACCGAAGTGGCAGGTCGTCTGCAGTTCGAACACATGATCGATGGTGTGACCATCACTCGTCAGACCGACGAGCTGACCGGTCTCTCTTCTATCGTTGTTCTGGACGTCAACGAGCGTCCGAGCGCCGGTAAAGAAATGCGTCCGACCGTTAAACTGGTCGACCTGAACGGCAAAGACGTGATGATCCCGGGTACCGATGTAGCCGCCCAGTACTTCCTGCCGGGCAAGGCGATCGTGAACCTGGAAGATGGTGCCAACGTGGGCGTGGGTGACGCGGTAGCGCGTATCCCGCAAGAGTCCGGCGGTACCAAGGACATCACCGGTGGTCTGCCGCGCGTTGCGGATCTGTTCGAAGCACGTCAACCGAAGGAACCGGCAATTCTGGCCGAGATCTCCGGTACCATCTCCTTCGGGAAAGAGACCAAGGGCAAACGCCGTCTGGTCATCACCCCGACCGATGGTGGCAACGTCTACGAAGAGATGATTCCGAAGTGGCGTAACCTGAACGTGTTCGAAGGTGAAAAAGTTGAGAAGGGTGAAGTGCTGGCGGACGGTCCTGAGTCTGCTCACGACATCCTGCGTCTGCGCGGTATCAGCCCGGTCGCCAACTACATCGCCAACGAAGTGCAGGACGTATACCGTCTGCAAGGCGTTAAGATCAACGACAAGCACATCGAAGTCATCGTTCGTCAGATGCTGCGCAAGTGCGAGATCCTGAGCGCTGGCGATACCGATCTGATCGAAGGCGAACAGGTTGAAGTGGCTCGCGTGAAGATTGCCAACCGTAAGCTGGTTGCCGAGGGCAAGACCCCTGCGACCTACCGTCATGTACTGATGGGTATTACCAAGGCATCTCTGAGCACCGAGTCCTTCATCTCTGCGGCTTCCTTCCAGGAAACCACTCGCGTTCTGACCGAAGCCGCCGTAGGTGGCAAGCGTGATGAACTGCGTGGTCTGAAAGAGAACGTCATCGTGGGTCGTCTGATCCCGGCTGGTACCGGCTTTGCCTACCACCATAGCCGGATCAACCAGCGTGCTGCCGCAGCTCGTGCTGTTGGTACCCCGCAGGTGACCGCTGATGAGGCTCAACAGAACCTGGCGGATCTGCTGAACGCAGCCGGTAGCTTCGACGAAGAGTAACTCGTCATCTGTGATTAAAAAGGGCTCCTTCAAGGAGCCCTTTTTGTTGGCCAATTCCCGGCAAAGGTAGACGCAGCGCGGGTTTCAGGATGATCCAGAGCAAAGTTGTAGAGTAAAAAATCAAAAAAAGTTGACTTTACTCCCCTGCAATTTAAAACTCGGGAAAGTTGAATGGTTATTACAGGGGTAGAACATGACTGTCGGTATCGAGGAAGCCATGCTTCCCGAAGAACAGCTGATCAGCCGCACTTTTACAGATGAAGACAGGGAATTGTTGCGCTCATACGATGGGCTCATCGATGGCTTGGCCGAGCTGTTCGGCAAGCATTGTGAAGTGGTACTCCACTCCCTGGAAAATCTGCACGAGTCGGTGATCAAGATCGCCAACGGCTTCAATACCGGACGCACCCTCGGGGCGCCCATCACCGATCTCGCCCTGCGCATGCTCAAGGATATCGAGAGTACCGGCCAGGATTACACCCAGAGCTATTTCGCTCGCAGCCGTACCGGCGCGCTGATGAAGTCGAGCACCATCGCCATTCGCAACAGAGAGCGGCAAGTAGTGGGGCTTATCTGCATCAACCTGCACATCAATGCGCCTTTCCACGAGTTCGTGGCCGAATTTTTCCCGACGCCCCAGCAGGCGGCGCGTCAGTCACCAGAGACCTTCGCCAATAGCGTGGAAGAGTTGGTTGCCCAGACGGTGGATAACACCATCGACGAGATCAACCGCGATCCCACCGTGGCCAACAATGCCAAGAATCGCTTCATCGTGACCCAGCTGTTCGAGAAGGGCATTTTCGATATCAAGGATTCGATCAATCTGGTGGCGGACAAACTCAATATTTCAAAACATACCGTTTATCTTTACATCCGACAGCGCAAGCAGGGTGAAGACGAGAACGAGTAACTCATTCCAGAAGGGGATAGATGAATGGCTAAAGAAGTGATTGCAACCGACAAGGCGCCTGCCGCGATTGGTCCGTATGTTCAGGCTACCAAGGTTGGCGAGATGATCTTCACCTCCGGGCAGATCCCGCTCGATCCTGCCACCATGGAAATCGTGGCTGGCGGCATTGAAGAGCAGGCCGAACGGGTGATGAAGAATCTGGTCGCCGTGTTGCAAGCTGCCGGTGCCGATGCCAGCAAAGTGGTCAAAACCACCTGCTTCCTGAGTGACATGAACAACTTCGTTGCTTTCAATCAGGTCTATGCCCGCTACTTTGGCGATGCGGCGCCAGCCCGCTCCTGCGTGGAGGTGGCCCGTCTGCCGAAAGATGTGCTGGTCGAGGTCGAGGCGATTGCCCATCTCTGATCAACAGATCGAATCAAGCCCCTCCTGGCAGGGGCTTTTTTGTTTTTGGCGTAAAATGGACCGGGTCAGCACAGGAGTCCTGCTATGAGTCTGAGTTTTGCCATTCTGGTCACGGGGCCTGCCTATGGCACCCAATCGGCCAGCACAGCCTATCGTTTTGCCCGCGCCCTGTTGGCGCAGGGGCATACCTTGTCCCACCTGTTTTTCTATCAGGACGGGGTCTGCAACGGCAACGGTCTGCATCTGCCAGCATCCGATGAGACTGACCTGGTGCGTCTGTGGCGAGAGCTGGCAGAAGAGCAGGGGATCCGTATCGACGTCTGCGTCGCCGCCGCCATGCGGCGCGGTGTGCTCGATGAGCAGGAGGCCAAGGGGGCAGGGCAGGCACACTTCAATCTACAAGCGCCATTTTGCCTGAGCGGTCTGGGCCAGTTGGCCGAGGCGGCGCTCACCGCCGATCGGTTGGTTCAGTTCTAGGGGGAGTCATGAGCAAGAAAATCGCCTTTATCTGCAGTCGTGGCCCCCATGGCCATGCCGCCGGCCGGGAAGGACTGGATGCCCTGCTGGCCACCTCGGCCATGACCGATGAGCTGGCCCTCTTCCTGATTGGGGACGGCGTACTGCAACTGCTCAAGGAGCAGCAGCCTGCCGCCATTTTGCAGCGCCACTACGCACCCACCTTCAAGATGCTGGAACTCTACGACATCGAAGAGGTCTATGTTTGTGCTGACTCGCTGGCAGAGCGTGGCGTGACTGTGGATGATCTGCTGATCCCCGTTGAGAGTCTGCCGCGCCAGGAACTGGCTCGGCGCTGGGCACAATGTTCGACTCACATCAGCTTTTGAGGTCTCCATGTTGCATCTGATATTGAACTCCCCTTTTCAGAGTCAGGCTCTGGCAGAGGCGCTCTCATACCTTCAGCCCGAGGATGAGCTGGTACTGATGCAGGATGCCGTGATTGCGGCATCGGCTCCCCAGTGGAGCGCGCGGCTGGCGGGTATCCCGCTTTATGTGATGCAGGAAGATCTGCAAGCTCGCGGTTTGCAGCATCGGGTGGGCAATGTGCTCGATATGGCGGGTCTGGTGGCACTGATTGCGCAAAAAGGTTCTCCGCGCACCTGGGGTGGCTGAGAAGCATATTTTCAAGAAAATTCAAGGTGATGTTGTGAAATCAAACGGATCCGAATTGCCCTTTTGTGACGCAAATTGTATAAATCTTGACTCCCCAGACAACAGGGCATAAAATTTCGCGTCCCCGTATCTGCGGGGAGGATTTTCCACACGTTTATGAAGTCATTATCAGGAGCCTTTTGATGGCAACTATTAACCAGTTGGTTCGCAAGCCACGCATCAAGCTCGTTGTGAAAAGCAACGTGCCGGCGCTGGAAGCGTGCCCTCAGAAGCGTGGCGTATGCACTCGTGTATATACCACCACCCCGAAGAAGCCTAACTCTGCACTGCGTAAAGTGTGCCGTGTACGTCTGACCAACGGCTTCGAAGTCACCTCCTACATCGGTGGTGAAGGTCACAACCTGCAAGAGCACTCTGTTGTTCTGATCCGTGGCGGTCGTGTAAAAGACTTGCCAGGTGTTCGTTATCACACCGTTCGTGGTGCGTTGGACTGTGCCGGTGTTAAAGACCGTAAGCAGGCTCGCTCCAAGTATGGCGTGAAGCGTCCTAAAGCTTAATGGTTCTCCGTTAAGTAAGGCCAAACGTTAATTCGTTTCTAGTTAGATAGCTTTCTAGTTTTGGGTAATCCCTGAAGTTACGGAGAATTTGAAATGCCAAGACGTCGTGTTGTTGGTCAGCGTAAAATCCTGCCAGATCCCAAGTTCGGATCAGAGCTGCTGGCTAAATTTGTCAACGTAGTAATGGTTGACGGTAAGAAATCTGTTGCAGAAGCCATTGTTTATGGCGCCCTGGACATCATTGCCACCAAATCTGGCAAAGAGCACCTGGCCGTATTCGAAGAAGCTCTGGATAACATTCGTCCGGCGGTCGAGGTTAAATCTCGTCGCGTCGGTGGTGCAACCTATCAGGTTCCGGTAGAAGTTCGTCCGGTACGTCGCAATGCTCTGGCAATGCGCTGGTTGGTTGATGCCGCTCGTAAACGTGGTGAAAAATCAATGGCTCAGCGTTTGGCTGGCGAGCTGCTGGATGCCGCTGACAATAAGGGTTCGTCTGTCAAGAAACGTGAAGACGTTCACCGTATGGCTGAAGCGAACAAAGCCTTCGCTCACTTCCGCTGGTAATCCGCTTGCGCAGGGTCTTTTGGCTCTGCGCACCTTTAATTATCTAGGGACAAGCGCCTTAGTAAGAGGATGACAATGGCTCGTACAACCCCCATTGAGCGTTATCGTAACATCGGTATCTCCGCTCACATTGACGCCGGTAAGACTACTACTACCGAGCGCGTACTGTTTTACACCGGTGTAAGTCACAAGATCGGTGAAGTTCACGATGGCGCTGCCACCATGGACTGGATGGAACAGGAACAAGAGCGTGGTATCACCATCACCTCCGCCGCGACCACCGCTTTCTGGTCCGGTATGGGTAAACAGTTCCAACCGCACCGTATCAACATCATCGATACCCCGGGCCACGTTGACTTTACTATCGAAGTAGAGCGTTCAATGCGTGTTCTGGACGGTGCCGTGATGGTGTACTGTGCCGTAGGTGGCGTACAGCCACAGTCTGAAACCGTATGGCGTCAGGCTAACAAGTACAAGGTTCCCCGTATCGCGTTCGTCAACAAGATGGACCGTACCGGTGCCAACTTCCTGCGTTGTGTTGAGCACATCAAGACCCGTCTGAAAGGCAACCCGGTTCCGCTTCAGCTGAACATCGGCTCTGAAGAGAACTTCAAGGGCGTTGTTGACCTGGTCAAGATGAAGGCCATCAACTGGAACGAAGCTGACCAGGGCGTCACCTTCGACTACGAAGATGTGCCGGCCGAGTTGCTGGAACAGGCGCAAGAGATGCGCATGAATCTGGTTGAAGCCGCTGCAGAAGCGTCTGAAGACCTGATGGAAAAATACCTGGGCGGCGAAGAGCTGACCGAGGAAGAGATCAAAGGTGCTCTGCGTCAGCGCGTGCTGAACAACGAAATCATCCTGGTAACCTGTGGCTCCGCGTTCAAGAACAAGGGCGTACAGGCAATGCTGGATGCCGTGATCGAGTACCTGCCGGCTCCGACTGACGTTGCTGCTATCGACGGCCTGAAAATGGACGGCGAGACCAAAGACGAGCGTCACGCTTCCGATGACGAGCCGTTCTCTGCTCTGGCGTTCAAGATCGCTACCGACCCGTTCGTTGGTAACCTGACCTTCTTCCGTGTTTACTCTGGCGTGATCAACTCCGGTGACACCGTGCTGAACTCCGTCAAGGACAAGCGCGAGCGCTTTGGCCGTATCGTTCAGATGCATGCCAACAAGCGTGAAGAGATCAAAGAAGTACGCGCTGGTGACATCGCTGCAGCCATCGGTCTGAAAGACGTGACCACTGGTGACACCCTGTGTGACCCGAACGCACCGATCATCCTCGAGCGTATGGAATTCCCGGAGCCGGTAATTTCTATCGCGGTTGAGCCGAAAACCAAGGCTGACCAGGAGAAGATGGGTCTGGCACTGGGCCGTCTGGCTCAGGAAGATCCGTCCTTCCGCGTATGGACTGACGAAGAGTCAGGTCAAACCATCATCGCTGGTATGGGTGAGCTGCACCTGGACATCATCGTTGACCGTATGCGTCGCGAGTTCAAGGTTGAAGCCAACGTAGGTAAGCCGCAGGTTGCCTACCGTGAAACCATCCGTACCACCGTTAAAGACATCGAAGGCAAGCATGCCAAGCAGTCTGGTGGTCGCGGTCAGTACGGTCATGTTGTTATCGACATGTACCCGCTGGAAGAAGGCAAAGCCTACGAATTCGTCAACGACATCAAAGGTGGTGTCATTCCTGGTGAATTCATCCCGGGTGTTGATAAAGGTATCCGTGAGCAGCTCAAATCTGGTCCGCTGGCTGGTTACCCGGTTATGGATCTGGGTGTGCGTCTGCACTTCGGTTCTTACCACGATGTCGACTCTTCCGAACTGGCGTTCAAAATCGCTGCTTCCATGGCCTTTAAGGCTGGCTTCATGAAAGCCAACCCGGTTCTGCTCGAGCCGATCATGAAAGTAGAAGTTGAAACTCCGGAAGATTACATGGGCGACGTGATCGGTGACCTGAACCGTCGTCGTGGCCTGATCGAAGGTATGGAAGATGGCCCGTCCGGCAAGATCGTACGTGCTCTGGTGCCGCTGGCCGAAATGTTCGGTTATGCAACTGCACTGCGTTCCGCTACCCAAGGTCGTGCTTCCTACGCCATGGAATTCGCCAAGTATCACGATGCACCGACCAACGTTGCACAAGCCGTGATCGAAGAGCGCAAATCCAAGTAATTTAAGATTCCCCGCCTACGACGGTAGGCGGGTTTAACCTAGAAGGACTACGTCGTGTCTAAAGAAAAATTTGAGCGTAATAAACCGCACGTAAACGTCGGCACCATCGGCCACGTTGACCACGGTAAAACCACCCTGACTGCAGCTATCACCAACGTGCTGGCCAAGCACTTCGGTGGTAAAGCTTTCGCCTTCGACCAGATCGACAAGGCACCGGAAGAGCGTGAGCGTGGTATCACCATCAACACCTCCCACGTAGAATACGACACCGCTACCCGTCACTACGCACACGTAGACTGCCCGGGTCACGCCGACTACGTTAAAAACATGATCACCGGTGCTGCCCAGATGGACGGCGCGATCCTGGTAGTAGC
>NZ_JAAKVF010000030.1:0-22128 GCF_049175515.1 Aeromonas sp. 600479 | reverse complement strand
GGCCAAAGGGATCAGACTGTAAATCTGACGGCTCTGCCTTCGAAGGTTCGAATCCTTCTCCCTCCACCATCATTCAGCAAACCCGGTCTGGCGCCGGGTTTTCGCATATCTGGCCTGCCCCATCTGCTATTTCTCTTCCCTCCAGTGCCTTATAGCAGTGGCCTGCTGCCAATCACGCAATAAAAACGGGAGGCCAGCGCCTCCCGTTTACTCTCATCTCTGCCTTGTTACAGAGTGACGTGTTACAGGGTAAAGCGATAGAAGATATCGACCGCCTGAGCCACCCCGCTCATCGCCTGCAGATAGAGTCGTGGCAATACCTCATAGCGCAGCTTGAATTCGGCGATGGGGCTGAAAACCCCGACCCCGTACTGGAACTGCAAGCCCGGTAGTAGATATGCAGACAGAGTCACCTGGGTGTTGTCACCACTGCCCGCGGTATCGAGGGAGACATCGCTCATCCCCAGCGACTCGCCGATACTCGACACCACGCCATTGGCCTGACTCACCGCACCGGCCACCAGCAGACCGTTGAAACCGCCATCCTCACCGCCGGTCTGCAACCCTTTGCCGCGCAGCAGATAGGAGAGTTGTTCCGACTGCGCCATCTGCGGTTCGGAGTAGACAGTGATCTCAGGCTTGCTGGCAGGGCCGGTCACCCGCACCCCGACCGTCACCTGACCCTCGATGGTATCGGGATCCCGGTTGGCCTCGATGTTGAGGAACGGCCGATCCAGCGGACCGGAGAAGAGGATCCGCCCCTCCTTGATGATGAGGTTCTGACCGTAAGCCTTGAAGCGGCCGTTGGTCAGCACCAGCTGGCCATTGCCAGCCAGCGGTTTCTCGGGATCCTGACGGATATTGAGGCCACCGGAGACATCGGTCTTCAGCCCCATGGCATCGAGCTTCACATCGTTGCCAAGACGGATCGCCACCTTCATCGCCAGCGGCAGGCTGGCCTGCTTGGGGGCCGGGGGCAGATCGTCATAGACCACGGTCACATCATCTGAGACTGCCACCGCCGAATCCGGCAGGCTCTTGACCAGAATGCGCGCCCAGGGAATATCCACCTGACCGGTAATCCGGGTCTCCTCCCCCAGCGACACCGCGATATCGGGCGAGACTCTGACCCGGCCCATGCCCGGATATTGCGCCTCCAGCTCCTTGCCCTGAATGGTGAGGCTGCCGCTGACCGGCATCTTGGCCCAGCTGAGCCAGCCGCCCAACGCCAGCGGCCCCTTGCCCACCAGCATGGAACCATCGAGCTCGGCGCGGTTGCCCTCGATCTTGAGGCGGGTCACCAGCTTGGTCAGGGTCACCATATCGGAGTGAGTCTGCACTTCACCGTCACGCAGGTTGAGCTGGCCAAACAGCAGGGGCGCCGCCAGGGTGCCATCGAAACGGGCATCGGCGGAGATGATCCCTTGCAGAGAGCGCACCTCAGGGATGAGCGGCGCAAAGGTATTGAGCTTGAGATCGTCAAACTTGAGCTGACCACCGAGCAGACCGCGACCGGCGGGCTCCCTGATCAGCAGATCGGTATCGATATTGCCGATCTGCTTGGAGGCAAAATCGAGGCGAATGGCCGCCTGCTGCCGCTCGAAATCCAGGGCCAGAGCCAGCTGCTGATAGTCGGTCTTGAGGCCATCTGCCACAAAAGTGCCCGGCGTGGTGCGCACCACCGCATGCAGGGTCGGCTGATTGCCACGCCAGCTGGCACGCCCATCGGCGGAGAGCGTCGCCTGCCAGCGGAAGTTGTCCGGCAACCAGGGGCGCAGCCGTTTGAGATCAAACTCGCTCAGGGCAAACTCCAGGGTGCCCTGCGCAGCGGAGACCTGACTCCCCTTGACGCAGAGGCTGGCCCCCTGGGAACCGAGGCAGAGATCCCCCATGGCCAGACGCTGACGCGGCAGATCGAGATCCAGTGCCCACGGGGAGCTCAAGTCCCAACGGCGCAGCGGGGTTTTCAACTGCAACTCGGAGAGCGCCCCGCGCCAGTGATCCCCGCGCACGCCGCCACCCAGTTTGAGGTTGGCCGCAACAGGGTCACCCTTCATGGTCAGGGTCAACAGATGCTGACTGATATCGCCGCTGAGGTTCAGGGCCAGCTGGCTGAGCTTGGTTTCGCCCTGTTTCAGCTGCGCCACCAACAACGCGAGCTCACCGGCCGGTTTGGCACCGATCACCGCATTACCCTTGAGGCTAATGCCCTTCAGGTCGGTGCCGGCATAGTAGAGCCGGTCGGAGACGAGATCCGCATCGATTTTTGGCGTCTGCTGATTGCCACTGACCTTCACCTGTCCCTTGATATCCCCTTTCAGGCCGGGATAGATCCCCCCCAGCTGGGGAGCCTGCAGGTTGGCATCGAGCTTCCATTGGGCAGTGCTGATGCTGCCCTTGGCCTGCAACTGGTTGGGGCCACTTTGCAGCGAGAGCGCCGGGATCTGCCACTCCATCTTGTCGTTGCCGCTAAGCTCCCCCTTGAGGGCCAGCGGGTACTGGTTGAGCTTGCCATCCACCTTGAGCTTGGGCAGTTTCAGCTCCCAGTGGCCCGCTTCGTTCATCACGAAACGGCTCTCCAGCTCACCGGCCAGCGTCCCTTTCAGCTCAGGCAACAGCTCGGCCGGATTGATCCCCTTGAACAGAGTGGTCCCCTGCCACTCGATCCCCTTGTTCCATGCCAGCTTGCCATCGAGCTTGAGCTCCCCCTTGAGGCCATTGAGCTGCAAGGCGATCTTGCTGAGCCGATCCAGATCTCCCTTCCCTTCCAGCGCAAGCTTGAAGGGGGGGACATCGGTTCCCTTGCCGGAGGTATTGAGGGCAAACTGGTAGCCGGAGAGCTTGCCCTTGGCGGTCAGGCTCCCCTTGTCCAGCCGATAGCTCGGCTCATCTTTGGCAGGCTTATGAAATGGCCAGCCGAGGCTCTTCCAGTCGAGGGCCACATCAAAAGGGAGATCCGGGTCGAGGGCGGCCAGCGAGCCCTTGAGATTGGCAGCAATCGGCCCCTTGGCCGACAACGCCAGCCCCAGCTTGCCGACCGAACCGCTCAGCGCCAGCGTGGCCTGCTCCCCTTGCAGCTCGCCATCCAGCAACCCCTTGCGAGCCTTGGCATCCAGCGTCACCGCCAGCGGATAGTCATCACTGAGCTGGATGTGTCCCTTGAGCGCCAGATCGGCCATGGCGTGGCGCAGCGACAGCTCGCGCACCTCGATGCGATCGTCGGCAGCAGTGGCCGACAGCAGCAACTTGTCGAGCCCTTCAATCAGCTCGCCCTGCTTATATTGCACCCGGGTCGCGCTGACCCCTTCCAGCTGGATGGGAAAAGGAAGATGAATGGCGGGCAGGAGAATGGGGGCAGCCTTTGTCGTATTTGCAGCTGGCGCCCCTTTGCCCCGTTTGGCTGTCTCGGCGCTGGCCTTGTCGTTGCGCGCCACCGCAGCACCGGCTTGCTTCTCGTTAGCGGCCGGCTGCTTGGCAGATTTGGCTGCGCTGGCGGGCGCCGCGTCATCCAGCGTCACCGTCAGGTTATCGAGCACCGGGCCGCGTACAATCAGCCCCTTGCGGTTGAGAGTGGCGCCGATATCGAGGGACCCCAGCGTCACGGCCACACCCGGCACTGCCAGATCGAGATCGGCCACCTTGAGGCTGTCGATCTGAATTTTGAGTGGCAGCGGGCGCCAGACAAAGGGTTCGGATGGTTCTTCCGGTGCGGGCTCGGAGTCGGCTACCTTGACCACCGGATGGGTCACCGCCAGGGATTTTATCCAGAGCTTTCCCTGCAGCAACTTGCCCAGATCCCAATCGAGCACGGCGCGATCCACAGTGACATCCACCAGCTCATCCTGCCAACCCGCCCCTTCCAGAGTCCAGCCATAGCCAAGCTGGCCCGCCACCAGCTCCCCCTTGAGGGAGGGCAGCGCCCCTTTGGCCTGTTGCCACAGCCACTTGTTGCCCTGATGGGTAAAGCCCAGCAGGCTGACACCGATGAGCAGCAGGAACACCAGCCCCATCAGCCAGAGAAAAATGCGTTTTAGCCAGATCACAATGCAGACCCCCGCGCAAGATACAGCCGCAGCGGCCAAAGAAAAAAGCGTTTAGACAACATCATAATTCAGGCCCCAATGCGAAATGCAGCCGCAAGGGCTTGTCCTCCTCCGATACCCCGACCGCCAGATCCAGCCTGACCTGACCGATGGGGGTGACCCAGCGTACACCGACGCCGGTACCTATTTTCCAGGGCTCGCTGTAATCGGTAGTTGAGGTACCGCCATCCACAAACATGGCCCCCAGCCACTTCTCGCTGAAGCGGTAGTTGTATTCCAGACTGGCCACGCTGGTGTAGCGGCCACCGGTCAGCTTGCCATCCGGCCCGGTGGGGGAGATGCTCTCATAACCAAAGCCGCGCACCGTCTGATCGCCACCGGTAAAGAAGCGCAAGGACGGTGGCACCAGCGAGAAGCTGTCACCTATGATGGCCCCCTGCTCTGCCCGCATCAGGAATCTGTGGTTATCGCCGAGGGTACGCAGCCACTTGCTGCGCCCCCACACCCGCATAAAGCTGATGTCGGAACCCCATCTGGGGTCGGAGAACTCCAGCGTCAGCTGCTGGCGATCCCCCCAATCGGGCACCAGAGTGCCGCGCACCCGCAGTCGGGACCAGGAGACCCCGGGGATCAGCAGCAAGCTGTTCCCCTCGTCGGCGCCCTGGGTATAGATCTCGTTCTCCAGCCGGATAAAGACGTCCCGATCCCAGCTCTCCGGCCGCCGCGTCCAGCGGTGTACACCGATGGTAGTGAGATCGGAGCGGGTATCGTTGTTGTCCTTGTACTGGTAACCGGTCTGGATGGAGTAGTAGTCCCGCAGCGGGTTACCCACCGGGATCTGGTAGTCGAAGCTGAGCTCGGCCTCCGGCGCCGACACCTTGGCGGTGGCAAACAGACGGTGGCCATAGCGGTTGACCCAGGGCTTCTCCCAGGTGGCACTCATCCGCGGCCCTACGTCGGTGGCGTAACCGATACCGGTCTCGATTTCGTGATCGACCCGGTTATCCAGCGTCACCGCGATGGGCACCCGATAGTTGCTCGCCTCGCTCAATACCGGCTTGATATCGACCTGACGGAACAGCTTGGTGGAGGAGACATCCTGCGACATCTCGGCCAGACGGATGGCAAGATAGGGGTCACCGCTCTTGATGTTGATAAGCGGGCGAATAAGGTGGAGTGCCTCGGGGGTGGCATCGTAGCGGATCTCGCCGAAACGGTAGCGATGGCCCGATTCGAACAGAATGAATATCTCCGCCGTCCCCTTGTCCGGGAACACCTTGACCTGACTCTTGCTCAGCTTGGCATCAAAGTAACCGCGGGCCAGCCCGAGGCTGCCCAGATCCGCCTTGATGGATTCATATTTGGCGTGATTGAGGGGTTCACCCTCTTTGAGGGGCAACTTGTCCAGCAGGGCGCTGTAGAGCTCGTCGCTGCCTGCATCCCCCTCCAGCAGAATATCGAGGCGGGAGACGATGACCGGCTCCCCCTTGTCCACCTCAATCACCACTTTGGAAGGGGTTTTCTTGTCGCGGCTCAGGGTGATTTTCGGCTGGTAGTAGCCATATACCTGCAGCGCTTTTTGCACGCTCTCGGTGATTTTGGCGCGGGCCGGGCGGTATTGCCGCTCCTGATAGACAGGCAGGGCATTGAGATAGGCTTCAACGTTATCCTTGTTCTCCCCTTTCAACCCCTTGACCTGATAGGTGAGCTTGGCGGCAAACGCGGGCGAAGCCAGCAGCGACAGCAACAGGCCCACCCCCAGTACCCGCAGGCCGCGGCGAAACGCAGGGCCGGACAGTGAACACCCTGCCAGCAGGGATGAAATGCATCCTGTCAAAGGTCAATATTCCTGAATCTGTGGTGAAGGAAACCAGCGCCCTTTCGGGCCAACCCCGAATGCGGCGCAGCACGCCATGCCGTGCATGGCCGTGACACAAAAATGCGCGCCAGAAAAATAGCGAACCTTATCCTAACATAGGCATCGGCCAGCGACAGCGCGGTGCCATTGGCAAATTCACCATATCTTTTAAGAGGTTGACCACAAATCACACATTTTGGTGACAATGACGCCGCCCGCTTTCCCGATGAGGGCGAATTGACCTGCCCTGAACAAGGTTCACTTCGTCGTCAGGCACCATTTGTCACCTCTCCCCCTCTCTTTACCACCAGAAACCCACCACGACAGAGTTTGTCGGCATCGCCCCACCCTCACCGTTTAACAGACCCGGCACACCCTAAAGCCCGCCGTAGCGGGTGATTAAGAATTGCTCGTTCAGCGCAATCGAATTATCCCGCTGCCTTTGCAGACGTCCCTCCCTCACACTTGAACCATCAACTGAAGGAGACACATCATGCATGCACGTAGCGAACAGATGGCTGACTATATTGCCGATCGTCTCGAGTTCATCACCTTTCTCGCCTGCTGCAGCGCCCTGCTGGCCCTGCTGAACGGCATGAGTGGCCAACAGGCGCTGGCCTTTACCGCCCTGAACCTGCCGTTTGGCCTCGGTATTCTGTTGGGGATGGCGATGCTGGCCCCCCTGCCCGTCCACTGGCGGCTGCCGGGGATCACCTTGCTGCTGGCAGGTTGCGCCCTGATGACCCTGCAACTGGGGGGGGAGTGGCTCAATCCGCTGGCTATATGGAGCCTCTACGCCCTGCTCGGGCTGGAGATCATCTGGCAAGCGCGTCCCCGCGCAGTGCTGGCAACCCGCGCTCGCCAATAGGAGCGACGATCGCCGGTAAATGGCGGGCGGTGAGGGCTGACGCAGGTGGCAAATTGGGGTACTCTTGCGCCCCCATTTGTCAATACGATGTGCCGCCATCCTGGCGTAAACAATCGTCACCATCACTTCCAGGAGCGCCCCGATGAAAAAAGCCTGTGCCCAGCACATTCTGGTCAAGACCGAAAAACAGTGTCTGGAGATCAAGGAGAAGATCGAGAAGGGAGCCGACTTCGGCCAGATGGCCAAGCGCTTCTCTACCTGTCCCTCAGGCAAGCGTTTTGGCGATTTGGGAGAATTTTCCAAGGGAGATATGGTGAAAGCATTTGACGATGCCGTATTCAAAGGTGAACTGCTCAAGGTGCTGGGGCCGGTGCGCACCAAGTTCGGCTTCCATCTGATCAAAGTGCTCTATCGCAACTAAGTCATCACAACTGACCATCTTCTCGGTGAAGCTCCCGTCAGGCGGGCTTCACCTCCCTCTGCATTCCCCTCGCAAAACTGACCAAAACCACGCCAAACTCGCATCAATTTACTAACGTTATCAGGCAATTAAGTTTATCCTTCTCGGCATTGTCCACATTCGACGATGGATCCCGTGCTATGCCCCGCTCTTGCTTGTGGCCCCTGCTGGCCTGGTTACTCCCGCTCGCTGGCGCCCTCGGCAGCCGCTTTCATCTCTGGCCCTGGTGGATCGGTTTTGCGATCTGTCTCATCGGAACCCTTGTCTCCCTGATCTTGCTGGTACGACTGCCCTGGAGCCGTAACCGCTATGCCAGCGGCCTTGGCGCCTTGCCACTGCTGCTACCGCTGACCTTTGTGCTGCAGGCGCTGCGCATGCCGCTAATCAACGATGTGAGCACAGATCCCTACAATCCCCCCCAACTGCGCTGGGCGGCAGAGCTCAGAACGGCGCAGGATCTGCCAATAAATAGCGCACCGCTGAAAGCAGTTGAGGCAAAACCCGGTCCTCTCTTTACCAGGGTCTCTCCTGCCGAAGTGGTGATTGAAGCCAACGAACTGATGCAGGAGCTGGGCTGGCAGGTACGACCCAGCCCCGACGGTCTGGATGCGGTGGTTACCACCGGCTGGTTCGGCTTTCAGGATGATGTGGCGCTGCGGGTCTTTGCTGGCCCCAAAGAGACCCGCATCGATATGCGATCAGCCTCCCGTCAGGGGCAAAGCGATCTGGGCACCAACCGGGCGCGGATCGAGGATTTCCTGACCCGCCTGAATGAGCGCCTCGGCCAGGCCTACAAACCCAATTTGAAACCGTAAGTGTGAAACAACAAGAAGGTAACTGATGCGCGTTGAGGTCAAACCCGACCGGGAATATGCCTGGTTTATCCGCCCCTTTTTCTGGCTGCAAAAGCGCAACTATGGTCAGGTGCTTATTCCGGGCAAATGCTGGGGCCGCTCGCCGCGCCTGTTTGCCGCCGTCGCCACCCTCTACGGCGTCATCAACCGCAAGCGCTCCCCCATCGACCCCGTGCTGCGCTCGCTGGTGACGGTGCGGGTCTCCCAGCTCAACTGGTGTCGTTTTTGCGTCGACATCAACGCCATGACCCTGGTAAAGAGAGCCGGCTCCAGCGAGAAGGTGGAGGCGCTGGCCAACTGGCGCGAAAGCTCCTTGTTTGACGAGCGGGAGAAAGCGGTGCTCGACTACACCGAAGCGATGACTGGCCTCGATGGGGTGAGCGATGAGCAGGCAGCCCGCCTCAAGCCCTGGTTCGACGACGATGCCATGGTGGAGCTGACCGGCCTTATCGCCTTCCAGAACATGTCGGCCAAGTTCAACGCCGCCCTCGATATCGCCCCGCAGGGCTTCTGCCAGCTGCCGGTGCAACCGGAACGCCCCGCCCAGCCAGACAGCAAGGACGCCTGATGAACCGGACCCGCGTGCTGCTTGCACTGGTGATGGGGAGCCTTATCGGCGCCTTTTTTACCCTCGATCTTGGCCGTTACCTCACTCTGGACGCCTTGCAGACCCAGCAGGCGACAGTGGCGCAATGGGTTGACAGCCACTTTGTCACGGCCAGCCTGCTGTTCGTGCTTATCTATGTGCTGAGCACCGCCCTCTCCCTGCCCGGCGCCAGCCTGCTCACCCTGGGTGGCAGCGCGTTGTTCGGCGTCGCCTGGGGGCTGCTGCTGGTCTCCTTCGCCAGCACCCTAGGCGCAACCCTGGCTTTTCTCAGCGCCCGCTTTCTGCTGCGCGACTGGGTCACCGCCCGCTTTGGCGACAAGCTGGCCACCTTTCAGTCCGGCATGGCGAAGGAGGGGGCCTTCTATCTGCTGAGCCTGCGCCTCATCCCCATCTTCCCCTTCTTTCTGGTCAATCTGCTGATGGGGCTCACCCCCATCAGAGTCAGCACCTACTACTGGGTCAGCCAGCTTGGCATGCTGCCCGGCACCTTCGTCTACGTGCTGGCGGGCAGCGAGCTTGGCCAGTTAACCAGCACCGGCAATATCCTCTCCCCCGGCCTGATGGTGGCGCTGACCCTGCTGGGGCTGATGCCCTGGCTGGTCAAAAAATTGACCGCGCACCTCGCGCTGCGGCGCCAACTCGCCCCTTACCGCAAACCCGCTCGCTATGACTACAACCTGCTGGTGATCGGTGCCGGTGCAGGTGGGTTGGTTACCAGCTATATCGCGGCAGCGGTGAAGGCCAAGGTGGCGCTCATCGAGAAGCACAAGATGGGGGGCGATTGCCTCAACAGTGGCTGCGTCCCCTCCAAGGCGCTGATCCGAAGCGCCCGCTTTGCCGCAGAGCAGCGTAAAGCCGACGAGCTGGGCTTTAGCCCAAGCCACTTCCGCGCCGATTTTGCCGCCGTGATGGAGCGGGTAGCTGAGGTGATCAAGGAGGTCGAGCCCCACGACTCCATCGAGCGCTATCAGGGGCTTGGGGTGGAGTGCATCGAAGGAGAGGCGCGGCTGGTCTCACCCTGGGAGGTAGAAGTGAACGGCCAGCGCCTTGCCAGCCGCCATATCGTCATCGCCACCGGCGCTCGGCCGCTGGTGCCCAAGCTGCCGGGGCTGGATCAGGTGCCTTACCTCACCTCGGATAGCCTCTGGCAGCTGCGCACCCCGCCGCGCCGCCTGCTGGTGCTGGGCGGTGGCCCCATCGGCTGCGAACTGGCCCAGAGCTTCGCCCTGCTCGGCATTCCCGTGACCTTGGTGGAACTCTCGGAGCAACTGCTGCCCCGCGAAGAGAGAGAGGTAGCCGACGCCCTTGCCGGGCAGATGAGCCGAGATGGCGTGCAGCTACTCACCGGCTGGCGCGCCGAACGAGCCGACTATCTGCCCGCAGCCAAGGGGGATCTCCCCATCCGGCTGCAACTGCGCCGGGGCGATGAGACACAGGTGGTGGAAGGTGATCAACTGCTGCTGGCACTGGGTCGGGTCGCCAACGTCAGCGGCTTCGGGCTAGAGGAGTTGGGGGTCGAGCTTGCCCCCCGCGGCACCATAGCGGTCGATGGTTTTCTTGCCACCAACTTCCCCAGCATACTGGCGGTGGGAGACGTAGCGGGCCCTTACCAGTTCACCCACTTCGCAGCCCATCAGGCCTGGTATGCGGCGGTCAATACCCTGTTTGGCCAGTTCAAGCGCTTTCGGGCCGACTATCGGGTCATTCCGGCGGCCACCTACACCACGCCGGAGATTGCCCGGGTTGGCCTCAATCGCAAGGAAGCCGAAGCGCAGGGGATCCCCTTCGAGGCGACCCGCTTCGAGCTGGCCGAGCTGGACAGAGCCATTGCCGATGGGGAGCGCCACGGTTTTGTCGAGGTGCTGACCGTGCCGGGCAAGGATACTATCCTTGGCGCCACCATAGTGGGCACTCACGCCGGTGAGCGGATCGCCGAGTTCGTGCTCGCCATGCGTCACCGCCTCGGTCTTGGCAAGATCCTCGGCACCATTCACGCCTATCCCACCCTGATGGAGGGGAACAAATATGTGGCGGGTGAATGGAAACGGGCCCACCAGCCCACCCGGATGCTGGCGTTGCTGGCCCGTTATCACCGCTGGCGCCGTGGCGCCTGACAACCAGGGAAACGTTTATGATCAAGCCATTCTCACTGCTCGGCTCACACCTCAACTCGCACCGCAACTCTTGGCTCAAACAGCGGCTAAACGCCCTGCTGTGCGCCCTGCCACTGCTGGCCAGCGGCCCGCTGTTAGCCACTCCTGATGACAACTGGCAACGGACCCTTGAGGAGGCGAAGGGGCAGACCGTCTACTTCAACGCCTGGGGCGGCAGCCCGGAGATCAACGCCTATCTGGTGTGGGCCGGGCAGGAGCTGGCGCGCGACTATCAGGTCAAGCTGGTGCAGGTGAAGGTGGATGACATCGCCCAGAGTGTCAGCCAGCTGCTGACCAACAAGCAGGCGGGCAAGCAAGCAGGCGGGCCCATCGATCTGCTCTGGGTCAACGGCGAGAACTTCAAGGCGCTCAAGGAGCAGGGGCTGCTCGGTGCTCCCTTTACCACTGAGCTGCCCAACATGGCGCTGGTAGATAGCACCCTGCCGGTGAGTGAGGACTTCACCCTGCCGGTGGAAGGGCTGGAAGCCCCCTGGGGCATCGGCCAGCTAAATCTGATGGTCGACACCGAAGAGGTCGCCAGAGCGCCCACCTCGGCTGCAGCCCTGCTGGCATGGGCCAAGGCCCATCCCGGCCGCTTCACCTATCCCAAGCCGCCCCAGTTCCATGGCTCCAGCTTTCTCAAGCAGATCCTGCTGGAATTGACGCCAAACCCCGCCCCCCTCTATCGGGAGGCGACCGATACCGAGTTTACCCAACTCACCGCCCCGCTCTGGGCCTGGCTCGATGAGCTGCATCCGGCACTCTGGCGCAAGGGCAAACTGTTCCCCAGCAGCGCCGCCGAAACCCGCCAGCTCCTCGATGATGGCGAACTCGCCATGGCCATCAGCTTCAATCCGCAGGAGGCGCAAAGCGCCGCCCAGATTGGCGCCCTGCCCCCCAGCGTGGAAGCGGTCGCCATGGAAAAAGGTGCGCTCACCAACAGCCATTTTCTCGCCATCCCCTTTAACGCCAGTGCCCGTGCGGGTGCCAAGGTGGTCGCCAACTTTCTGCTGAGCCCGGCGGCGCAGGCACGCAAGGCCAATCCGGCATTCTGGGGGGATCCCAGCGTGCTGCGCAGCGATGCCCTGCCGGACACCGCCAAGGGACAACCGGCACTGCGCTTCAAGGCCGTGGCAGAGCCCCATCCCAGCTGGCAGCTCAGGCTCGAAGCCGCCTGGGCCGAGCGTTACGGCCACTGATGAGTGCTTCTGGTCACCAACTTGCCCTCTCCCGACCATGGCGCCGGTTGACACGCCACCCCAGTATGAATGTGGGGATGGCGGTCATTTATCTGGCGCTCTTCGTCATCCCATTGCTGGCGGGACTGTGGCAACTGCTGGCGGAAGGGATGACCGCCTCTCATCTTGCCTTGCTGCTGGCCCAACCCGGTCTTTGGCACTCCGCTGCGCTGAGCCTGTGGATTGGCGCCGCCTCAACCCTCGGTAGTCTGCTGTTGACCGCCCTGCTGTTGGCCCACAGCGACAGCCGGGCTTTCGGGCTGCTCCACCGTCTGCTCTCGCCCATGCTGGCCATGCCCCACGTCGCCTTTGCCATCGGCTTTGCCTTTCTGCTCGCCCCCTCCGGCTGGCTGCTGCGGCTCGTCTCGCCAGCGCTGACCGGGTTTGAACTGCCTCCCGATTGGCAGACCATTCGCGACCCTTGGGGGCTCGGGCTGATTGCACTGCTCGTGTTCAAAGAGACCCCCTTTTTGCTGCTGATGGCCATGGCCGCACAGCAACCCATCTTGCTGGCACGCCAGCAGTGGCTGGGGGCGAGCCTTGGCTTCAGTGCTCCCCAGATCTGGTGGCGCCTGCTGCTGCCCGCCCTCTGGCCTGCCCTGCGCCTGCCCATCTATGCGGTGGCGGCCTACGGAGTGGCGGTGGTGGATCTCGCCCAGTTGCTCGGGCCTGATGCCCCCGCCCCGCTGGCGGTACGGTTGTGGCTCTGGTATCAGGACCCGGATCTGCTCTGGCGCGGCGCCACCGCCAGCGGCGCCCTGCTGCTGCTCGCCATCACCGCGCTGTTGATCACCTTGCTCAGATTACTGGAGTGGTTTCATCAAGAGCTGGGCAAAGGCCGCTGGCTCGATGGTAAACGGGCGGCGCCCCACTCCTTTGTCAACCGGCTCGCAGCAGGCGTTGCCTTCACCCTTATCACCCTCAATCTGGCGGTGCTGGGGGCGCTGCTGCTCTGGTCGCTCGCCCGGCGCTGGCCCTTTCCCGCCCTCTGGCCGAGCCAGTGGAGCGGCCGTTATTGGTTCGAACTGCTGCCGACCCTGTCGCCGCTGCTGGCCAGCAGCATCCTGCTGGCGCTGGCGAGTGGGGCGATAGGGCTGGCGATGGCAGTGCTGAGTCTGGAGGCACAGGCGGGCCGTCGCCCCTGGCCGCTCTGGCTTATCTGCCTGCCGCTGTTGCTGCCACAGGCCAGCCTGCTGTTCGGTATCCGGCTCGGGGTGGACTGGTTCAGCCTCGGGTGGGGGGGCGATGGCATAGGCTGGGGCTGGGTGCTCTGGAGCCAGCTGCTGTTTGTCTTTCCCTATGTCTATTTGTGCCTGCACGGCCCCTATCGCCAGTTCGATCCTCGGATCACCCAGAGCGCCCTGCTGCTGGGGGCCACGCCATGGCGAGCCTGGTGGCAGGTCAAAGCGCCGCTGCTGGCGCGCCCACTGCTGTTTGCCTTTGCGGTGGGGGCGGCGGTGAGCCTGGCCCAATATCTGCCGACCCTGCTGTTTGGCACAGGCCGGGTCGTCACCATCACCACCGAAGCGGTGGCCATCGGCAGCGGCCTCAACCGGCGGCTGGCTGGGCTCTACGGCCTGCTGCAACTGCTGCTGCCGCTCGTTATCTACCTGCTGGCACTCTGGCTGCCGGCGCGGATCAATCCCGCGCTCAAGGGGAGCGGCTCACGATGAACTCTGATGATGGAAACAGCCATATGCTGAGCACCACGCCTCTTCGCCTCTATCTGGAGGAAAACCTGCTGTTTTCACTGCCCGCCCTGCAGGTGGCGCCGGGCGAGGTGCTGACCCTGATGGGGCCCAGCGGCTGTGGCAAGAGCTCGCTGCTGGCGGCGCTGGCGGGGGTACTGCCCAGCGCGCAGACAGATAGCGGCCCGATCCGGCTGGAGGGGGAGATAAGACTCGGCGAGCGGCTACTCAACGCCCTACCGCCGCAAGCGCGGCGCATCGGCATGCTGTTTCAGGATGATCTGCTGTTTGACCATCTGACGGTGGCGGAGAACTTGATGTTCGGCATGCCAGCGACCATCAAGGGAAAACGTGCGCGGCGGGAAAAGGCGCTGACCGCATTGGCACAGGTCGCGCTGGCGGACCAGGCTGACAAGCTGCCGCAGCTGCTGTCAGGGGGGCAGCGGTCGCGGGTCAGTCTGCTGCGAGCGCTGTTGGCCGAACCCGATGCCCTGCTGCTGGACGAGCCCTTCTCCCGCCTCGACAAGCCGCTGCGGGCCGCCTTTCGCGAGCTGGTGTTCGCGCAGATCAAGGCGCTGGCCATCCCCGCCATCCTGGTGACCCACGATGCGGAAGACGCGCCGGGCACCATACTCCACCTCACCGAATCCTGTTTTTAACCGAGGAATTCACCTTGTTTGATCGCCATCTGATCCCCGTGATCCGCAGCCCCCTCACCCAACTTGCCAAACCGCTCTGCCGCGCCGGGATCAGTGCTAATCAGGTGAGCCTCACCGGCTTTGCCATCGGCATTCTGGCTCTGCCGCTGCTGGCCTTTGGCTGCTATCAGTGGGCGCTGGCGGCCATCCTGCTCAACCGGCTGCTGGACGGGCTCGATGGCGCCGTGGCGCGGGAAACCGGCATCACCGACTGCGGCGGCTTTCTCGACATCACGCTGGATTTCATCTTCTATGCCGCCGTGGTACTGGGCTTTGCCCTCGCTGCCCCCGCCAATGCGCTGCCTGCCGCCACCCTGCTGTTTGCCTTTATGGGCACCGGCTCGAGCTTTCTGGCGTTTGCCATCATGGCGAGCAAGCGGGGCATCGACAATCCGGTCTACCACCACAAATCCCTCTACTATCTGGGCGGCCTCACCGAGGGGAGCGAGACCATCGCCCTGTTCGTGCTGATGTGCCTGTGGCCCGCGGCCTTCGCCCCGCTCGCCTACGGCTTTGCCCTGCTCTGCGCCATCACCACCCTGACCCGACTCTGGAGCGGCTACCACACTCTACGTCCCCCCCAGCCCTAAACTGCAAAGCCCTCACAGAAGGGCTAATCCATCGCACGATGAATTGGCGGCAAACAAGGCGCACGGAACACTTGCACGGGGATGGCAATGTTTTACCATGGCGGCACTTTTATCAGTCTCTTTGAGAACCCTATGCGTCGCCTTGCCTCTCTTCTCACTCTGTCATTATTCCCCCTGCTCGGTGGCTGCAGCAGCGCCCCAGCGCCAAAACCCGTGGTCGTCCCCCAGCCCAAGAGCGCCTTTATCAATCAGGCGCCATCGAGCAAACCCGTTTATACACAAGGGGTTAGCAAGGGGGACTTCGCCAATCGCCCCAACGTGGACCGGTTCGTCCAGAAGATGGTCGAGAAGCACGGTTTTGACAACGCCCAGCTGCATCAGGTGCTGGCACAGGCAGAGCGTTACGACTGGATCATCCGCCTGATGGATGCCCAGGCGCCGACTACCGCCAAGCCCACCGGCCCGACCGGCGCCTGGAACCGCTATCGCGCCAAGTTCATCACCCCCGACAACGTACAGAACGGCGTCAACTTCTGGCGCGAATACGCAAGCGAGCTGAACCGGGCGGAGCAGATCTACGGGGTGCCGCCGGAGATCATCGTCGGTATTATCGGGGTCGAGACCCGCTGGGGCCGGGTGATGGGCAAGACCCGCATTCTGGATGCGCTGGCCACCCTGGCGTTTGATTACCCGCGCCGTGCCGAGTTCTTCACGAGCGAACTGGAAGCCTTCCTGGTGATGACCCGCGACGAGGGGATGGATCCCACCGAACCCAAGGGCTCCTATGCGGGCGCCATGGGCTACGGCCAGTTTATGCCCTCCAGCTTCCAGCGCTATGCGGTGGACTTTGACGGCAACGGCCACACCAACCTGTGGGATCCGGTGGATGCTATCGGCAGCGTCGCCAACTACTTCAAGGCCCACGGCTGGGAGAAAGGTCAACCGGTCGCGGTGCGCGGTCAGGGCCAACTGCCCGGCTATGAGCATGGCTTCCAGACCCGCTACCCCATCGCCACCCTGCGCCGCGCAGGGCTGACGCCAACCAGCAGCCTGGGCAACCACAGCGAAGCGAGCCTGCTACGCCTCGATGTCGGCACCGGCTACCAATACTGGTACGGCTTGCCCAACTTCTACACAATCACCCGTTACAACCACAGCACCCACTACGCCATGGCGGTGTGGCAGCTGGGGCTGGCGGTGAAGGCAGCGCGCTGACAGACCGCGAGCAGCAGATAAAAAAAGGAGCCTTAACGGCTCCTTTTTATACCAATTACTTTATTTATTCACGGTAGATTGACCCGAAATCAGACCCCGGCCTTGGCCAGTGCCGCGGAGACGATCTGCTGGGCCTCTTGCTGGATGAGGTCGAGGTGCGCGTCGCCCTTGAAGCTCTCCATATAGATCTTGTAGATGGACTCGGTGCCGGAGGGGCGCGCCGCGAACCAGCCGTTCTCGGTCACCACCTTGAGACCGCCGATGGCAGCATCGTTGCCCGGCGCCTTGGTCAGCTTGGCGATGATGGGCTCACCGGCCAGGGTGGAGGCTTCTACCAGAGCAGGATCCAGCTTGGAGAGCACCGCTTTCTGGGCACTGTTGGCCGGAGCGTCGATACGGCGATAGCTGGAGCGGCCAAATTTGGCTTCCAGCGCGTCGTAGTGGGCCTGCGGATCCTTGCCGGTGACCGCCAGAATTTCCGCCGCCAGCAGCGCCAGAATGAAGCCATCCTTGTCGGTGGTCCAGACGGTGCCATCTTTACGCAGGAAGGAGGCGCCTGCGCTCTCCTCGCCACCAAAGCCGAACTCGCCGCTGTAGAGGCCATCCACGAACCACTTGAAGCCGACCGGCACCTCTTTCAGGGTACGGCCAATCTCGCCGGCAACCCGGTCGATCATGGACGAGGAGACCAGCGTCTTGCCGACGGCTGCATCGGCAGACCAGCCGGTGCGATGGGTAAACAGATACTGGATTGCCACCGCCAGATAGTGGTTCGGGTTCATCAGGCCGGACTTGGTAACAATGCCGTGACGGTCGTAGTCAGGGTCGTTGCCAAGGGCGATGTCGAACTTGTCCTTGAGGGCGATCAGGCTGGCCATGGCGAACGGGCTGGAGCAGTCCATCCGGATCTTGCCGTCTTTATCCAGGGTCATGAAGGAGAAGGTCGGGTCGACCTTGTAGTTCACCACCTCGATGTTCAGACCGTAGGTCTTGGCGATGACGTCCCAGTAGGCGACGCCGGAGCCGCCCAGCGGATCGACACCGATCTTGATGCCCGCGTTCTTGATGGCATCCATGTCCAGCACGTTTTTCAGATCATCCACATAGGGGGTGACATAGTCGTGCTCGACCACGAACGGGCTCTTGAGCGCCTCGGCGAACGGCATCCGTTTCACGCCGGCCAGACCCGCTTCCAGAATGGCGTTGGCACGGTCCTCCACCCACTTGGTGATCTCCCCTTCGGCGGGGCCACCATGGGGCGGGTTGTACTTGAAGCCACCATCTTCCGGCGGGTTGTGGGACGGGGTGATCACCACGCCGTCAGCACGGGCAGCCGGTTTGCCTGCATTGTGGCGCAGGATGGCGTGCGAGATGACCGGGGTCGGGGTAAAGCCGAGGCCAGCCTGAATGCGGGTTTCAACGCCGTTGGCGGCCAGCACTTCGACTGCGCTGGCAAAGGCGGATTCGGACAGGGCGTGGGTATCCATGCCGACAAACAGCGGGCCAGTGATGCCGGCCTGCTGGCGATACTCCACCAGGGCCTGAGTCACCGCCAGAATATGGGATTCGGTAAAGGCGCTGTGCAGGGCGCTGCCACGGTGGCCGGAGGTACCGAAGGCAACTCGCTGCTCGGGGCGGCTCATGTCCGGCTTGTTAAGGTAGTAGGCGCTGACCAGACGGGGAATGTTGGTCAGGTCGCTTAAACGGGCCGGCTGACCGGCGTGGGAATGCTGAGCCATGGCGTTTTCCTTGCGTAATGGCGGCCTTGCCGGGCAAGGCCTGAGTCTTGAAAAACCGTTAGATTGCGCCGCACACCTGCGCGATCACCTCGTCACCGTAACCCATGCTGCTCATCAGCTGGGCCACCATGTTCTGCTTGCGACTGGTGTTGGTGTTGGTGATCACCCAGAACGGGGTCTCCGGTACCGGCTTGGGCTTGGTGGTGCTGCCACTGGCGCGCAGAGCCTCGGGATCCCGTGAGAAATAGACGCGCTTGCGCCCCTTGATTTCGGTGGCCTGGGTAAATCCGACCGGATCGTCCCGGTAGAGGGTACTGAGCACCTGCATGAAGCGGTTGATGGACTTCTCTTCCTTTTGCAGCTCACCGGAATCGAGCAGGGCTTGCAGCCCTTGTTGGGTGGCTACCGCACTGGGCTGCGCGACGGCAACGGGCTCGGCAACCGGCACACCTTGGTGAGCAGGCTGTTCCAGCAGACGGCGCAGGATATCGGAGGCACTCTCACCAATGTGCCGGGTCTGGCTGGCGATATAGAAGTAGAGATCGTCATCAAGCTCGATGGTTTTCATAGGGATGCGCTGGACTCGTCGAAATTCGGATGCGGCGATTATACATAGGCAAACCCGACAGCCCAAGCAAGGGGCTGGCAGATGTACATGAATCTCATCGAGAATACGGCATAATAGTGGGCCAAGTGTGTGATCAGCCGCACTGATAGCCGATCCGGACGGGATTTTTTAGAAAAAAAACCACATTTATTTCCCATCCGCTGGACGAAATCCTTTTCTTTCCAGTGCGTTAAATAAAACAGCGATACGCACTCACGACCGACAAGGTGTCATTTTGCAACAAAAGAGCGTAGTGAACTTCAAAGAGCAGGGTCAGGGACCGGCCGTCATTCTGATCCACGGGCTGTTTGGCAGCCTCGACAACCTGGGTCTGCTGGCCCGCGCCCTCGGCGAGCACTATCGGGTCATCAGCGTCGATCTGCGCAACCACGGTGCCTCCTTTCATAGCAGCGAGATGAGCTATCCGGCCCAGGCAGCCGATATCCTGACCCTGATGGATCGGCTGAATATTGCCGAAGCGACCCTGATTGGTCACTCGATGGGTGGCAAGGTGGCGATGCAGGTCGCCAAGCTGGCGCCAGAGCGGGTGAGCAAACTGGTGGTAGCTGACATGGCGCCAGTCGCCTATCCCCACTCCCGCCACCAGAATGTCTTTGCCGGCCTCAACGCCACACTGCGCACGCCGCCGCAAAGCCGCAGTGAAGCGGAAGCCATGCTGGCGCAGCACATCGAGATCGCCGGGGTGCGCCAGTTTCTGCTCAAATCCTTCGCCAGAGGCGAGCAGGGCTGGGGTTGGCGCTTCAATGTGCCCGCCCTTGAGCAAAACTACGCCAACATCATGGGCTGGCCAGAGGATGAGCATCGCTTCGAGGGGCCGGTGCTCTTTATCAAAGGGGGGGATTCTGACTATATGCAGCCCCAATACAGCGAGGCCGTACTGGCCCAATTCCCGGCGGCAAAGGTGCGTGTCATCGCCGGAACCGGCCACTGGCTGCATGCTGAAAAACCGATGTTGTTCAACAAACTGGTTGTGGATTTCCTGTCGACAGGCGGTTAACAGTTCCAAATCCTTTGTGATATAGTGCGCCCGTCATAAGGAGTGTGCGCAATCCATGCTAAGTGAACATATCGACCTGATCGAAAGTTTGGGCCTCAAGTTATTCTTTGTGGCCATTTTCATATTGATTGGCCTGGCCATTCAGGACGTGCTCAAGCGCGGCAACGTGCCCCGTTTCGGTCGTTTTATCGTCTGGTTGGTACTGTTTCTGGGTTGTGCGGGTTTTGTCGCCAAGGGGCTGATCGAACTGGGCTGGGAAGGCTCAGGACTCGGCTAACTTATTTTCATCTGTGATGTATGGCCAAACAGCAAACTGATCGAACAACACTGGATCTGTTCGCAAATGAGAAGCGCCCCGGCAGGCCAAAGACCAATCCACTCCCCCGCGAGACCCAGCTCAAGATCAACAAGCGTAACCAGCTTAAGCGCGATCGGGAAAATGGGCTGAAGCGGGTAGAGTTAAAGGTGGAGGCCGAGTTGCTGGAGCGCCTGAACCAACTTGCGTTACAACAGAACATCAGCCGAGCCGAGCTGATCCAATCTATCCTGAAACAACAGATTGAGTCCGCCTTTGCGGTGGACATTGCAGTCTGAGCGTCAAGCATTAACACCAAATACGGGTAACTAAACACTATGGCAAGTGTAGGTCTGTTTTTTGGCAGCGATACCGGTAACACCGAAGCTGTCGCCAAGATGATCCAGAAAGAGCTGGGCAAAAACCTGATTGAAGTCCGTGACATCGCCAAGAGCAGCAAGGCAGACATCGAGAGCTTTGATCTGCTGATGTTCGGCATCCCGACTTGGTACTACGGCGAAGCCCAGGCCGACTGGGACGACTTCTTCCCCGATCTGGGCGAAATCGACTTCACCAACAAGCTGGTCGCCATCTTCGGTTGCGGTGATCAGGAAGACTATTCCGAGTACTTCCTCGATGCCATGGGCACCCTGCGCGACATCGTCGAAGCAAAAGGCGCCATCATCATCGGTCACTGGCCGACTGCCGGCTACGAGTTCGAAGCCTCCAAGGCACTGGTTGATGACAAGCACTTTGTCGGTCTGGGTATCGATGAAGATCGCCAGCCGGAGCTGACCGCCGAGCGCGTCAAGGGCTGGTGCAAGCAGCTGCACGAAGAGATGTGCCTGGGCGAGCTGGAGTAATCCGCTTCCCCTCATATCTCTGACAACAAGGGCCCTGACGGGCCCTTGTTGTATCTGCAAGTGGCGATGCCTGCCTTCATTCTCCCCTGTTATTCACCTCTGTGCTCCGGTTTGGCTCGCACATAGAGGGTGCGCTTGACCTGCGCCACCAGCTCGCCGCTCTTGTCCTGTACCGTCACCTCGAATTCGGGGAAGTGTTTGTTGCCACCTTCGGTCGCCGCCACGATTTCGGCCAACTTGCCCTCGGTCAGGTTGAACTCGGCCACCAGCTTGCCCTTGCCCGGCTTGATGTAGTTGATGCTGCCCGCCTTGTCCCAGACGTAGTAGCGATTCTTGAAGTAGCCCATCAGCATCAGTGGATAGATGGGGTCCGTCATGGCAAACATGCTGCCGCCAAACTGGGTGCGGTTGGCGTTCTTGTTCCACCAGCGGGATTTGAGGGTCACCCGGCAGTAGCGAAAGTCATCGCTCAGGGTCTCTATCTTGATACCGGCACCCCAGAAAGGGGGCCAGGCGTTGAGTGCGCGGCGCACCCAGGCCGCATTGTCAAAAAGCCAATCCATGGATCTCATCCGACCAGAATATGAAAGTTACATCTTATCAACATCTGCCATGCCAGCAAGTCGGACGACACGATTGATTATTTCAATCCAACCGGCCCTTTATGGCTAAACCCCTTGAATTGCTGGGTTTATTTTTAGGGAGGCTACGACCTATAATGACAGGCCAAGCGAGTTCAAGGTTGCCATTCCTGCGGCAGTCCATCAGAATAACCCCACCTTCGAGAATGCGAATAAGTAGAATATGGCAGACAACAACCAAGCGTTAAAAAAGGCCGGGCTCAAGATCACCTTGCCCCGGGTCAAAATCCTGGAAATCCTGCAACAGCCGGACTGCCAGCACACCAGCGCCGAAGATCTCTATAAACGACTGATCGACCTGGGTGAAGAGATTGGTCTCGCTACCGTCTATCGCGTTCTCAACCAGTTTGATGATGCCGGTATCGTTACCCGTCACCACTTCGAAGGTGGCAAGTCGGTATTCGAGCTGGCCACTCAGGAGCACCACGACCACCTGGTTTGCCTCGACTGCGGCAAGGTGATCGAGTTCTCCGACGAAGTGATCGAACAGCGTCAGCGCGAGATCGCCAAGAAATTCAATATCCGTCTCACCAACCACAGCCTCTACCTCTACGGTCATTGTGCTACCGGTGAGTGCAAGCACGACGAATAAGTCGCCCGCGACTTGCAGATAACGGTGTCTAGTCCTGAAATAGGTTTACACATTTTCAACTAGCATTTCTCTACTCAGAACCCCCTATGTACCGCATCGGG
>NZ_JAAKVF010000029.1:0-26612 GCF_049175515.1 Aeromonas sp. 600479 | reverse complement strand
GTCCGTTTCACACCTTGTCCCATCCGGTTCTCCATTTATTGGGAGGAAAGGTGTAAACCATATTCAGGACGGGACATAACAAACAAAAAAGCCCTCCACAGGGGAGGGCTTGGTCATCGGATACGGGCCATCAGGCGAAGATCAGGGTGCTCACTCCGAGGCCGACGAAGAGGATGGCGCAGGCGATGCGGATCCCCTTGAGTGGCAGCTTGTCCGCCCCCAGCTTGCCGATCAGCACCACAGGCACGTTGGCCAGCATCATGCCGAGGGTCGTCCCGGTAATGACCTGCACCAGCGAGTCATACTTGGCGGCCAGCAGCACGGTGGCAATCTGGGTCTTGTCGCCAATCTCGGCGATGAAGAAGAGCACGAAGGTGGCCATAAAGGGGCCGTATTTATCCAGCGGGCTCTCCTCGTCATCCATCTTGTCCGGCACCAAAATCCAGATAGCCATGGCAATAAAGGCGATGGCGACCAGCCAGGTCATTATCTTGGGATCGAGCCAGCGACTGATAAACTCGCCAATCCAGGCGGCCCCCGCATGGTTGAGCAGGGTAGCCGCCAGCATGCCGGCGATGATGGGCCAGGGCTTGCGAAAACGACAGATGAGCAGCAACGCCAACAGCTGGGTTTTATCGCCGATTTCTGCAATAGCGACGCTGAGGGTTGAGGTTAACAAGGCTTCCATAAAAATGACCGGGGGACGGAATTGTTATAAACCAAAGACAAGCCTGCGCCATCCGTCCCCGGTATTGGCACTGGCCCGTCAAAGGTCTTGTCAAATCCATGACTGACATGGATCACCCTGACCATGGTGAGTTGGCACCAAGTATGTTGATCAGGGTCGCAAGCCGGTATTTATGCATCGATAGAACCGGCGTGCGAGACTACTCCCCCTCGATGGGAGCGGGCATTCTAGGGAAAAACCGCATGGGTGACAAGGGGATCAACCACCCACCAGCTTGACGCTGAAACCGGCTTTCTCCAGTTCGGCTTTGATCAGGTCTCGTTTATCCCCCTGGATTTCGATCACTCCCTCCTTGATACCACCACCGGTGCCGCACTTTTTCTTGAGCAGGGTGGCCAGGGATTTTTGCTGATCGGCGGGAACGCCATGAATGGTGATCACCCCGGCACCCTTGCGCCCCTTGGTCTCGCGGCGCATACGTACCACTCCGTCGGTCGGGAAGGGGGAGGCGGATTCGGGAGCGCTCTGCTCCTTGATCATGCCGCCATCTGTGCTGTAAACGAGGCGGCTGTTGTTGTCGTGACTCATGGCAATACTTTATGGGTTAGCTAAGCGGAGTTTGATTTTACTCAAATAAAAGTTGAAGACACAGCTTATAATGCCCCAAGTAAAAGAGAATTATTATTGTTTAACTTCAGGAGTCAGTCATGGTACTCACGCAGTTGTCGCCGGGACAGAGTGCTCGCATCAAGAATATGAACCAGCTGGCCCGGCCGCTGCGCCGCAAACTGATGGTGATGGGCTTGCTGCCCCAGACTGAAGTCATCTACTTACGTGCGGCCCCGCTCGGGGACCCATTGCAGATCCAGTGCCAGGGGATCTGTCTCTCCATGCAAAAGAGTCTGGCCCAGCAAATCGAGGTCGAACCGGTATGAACTACTCCCTGGTAACCGTCGGCAACCCCAATAGCGGCAAGACCTCCTTGTTCAACGCCCTGACCGGTGCCCGCCAGCAGGTAGGCAACTGGAGTGGTGTCACTGTCGACAAGAAGATGGGTGAATTCAGCGCGGGTGAGCATCACTTCAAGCTGATGGATCTGCCCGGCATCTATAGCCTGGCGGGTCAGGATGGCAGTCTGGACGAGCAGATCGCCAGCCGCTTTGCCCAGGGCCAACAGCCCGACCTGCTGCTCAACGTCATCGACGCCGCCAATCTGGAGCGCTCCCTCTACCTCACGCTACAACTGCGTGAACTGGGCCTGCCCATGGTGGTGGTGCTCAACAAGCTGGATATCCTGCAAAAGCGCCGCATCGTCATCGATGAGAGCAAGCTCGGCAAATCCCTCGGTTGCCCGGTGGTGGCCCTTTCTGCCCACAACAGCAAGCAGGTTGCCGCCTTCAAGCAGCAGATCCGGCAGTTTATCGGTCAGCCGCAAGCCGCCTTGCAGCTCGATTACGGTCACGAGCTTGAAAACGATCTGGCGGAGCTGGAGACCCTGCTCGCCCCGCATCACCTCACTACCCGTGGCCGCGCCCTGCGCCTGCTGGAAGAGGATGCGGTAATGCAGGAGACCCTGCTGCCCGGTCAGCAGGCGGCCGCCGCCAATGTGGTAGCTCGCGCTCATCAAGGACAGGATATCGACCTGCAACTGGCAGATATCCGCTACGGCCATATCCACCAGTGGGTGCAACAGGCTCGCCAGCAGAAGGGCAAGCTCACCGAGGCCCAGAGCGAGTGGCTGGATCGGGTACTGCTCAATCGCTGGATTGGCATCCCCTTCTTCCTGTTCATCATGTATCTGATGTTCATGTTCGCCATCAAGGTGGGCAGCGCCTTTATCGACTTCTTCGACATCATGGGGGGCGCCCTGTTTGTCGATGGGGTGCACCACCTGCTGGGGCTGGTCAATGCCCCCGAGTGGGTGGGCGCTATTCTGGCTGACGGCTTCGGGGTCGGTTTGCAGACCGTTGCCACCTTTATTCCAGTGATTGGCTGCCTCTATCTGTTCCTCGCGGTGCTGGAGAGCTCCGGCTATCTGGCCCGTGCCGCCTTCGTGGTGGATGCCCTGATGCGCCGCCTCGGCCTGCCGGGAAAGGCGTTCGTGCCGATGCTGATGGGCTTTGGCTGTACCGTCCCCTCGGTGATGGCGACCCGCACCCTTAACTCCGAGCGGGAGCGGCTGATGACCTCCGCCATGGCCCCCTTCATGTCCTGCGGTGCCCGTCTGCCGGTTTACGCCCTGTTTGCGGTGGCTTTCTTCCCCGAGTCAGGCCAGAACCTGGTGTTTGGTCTCTATCTCATCGGCATTCTGGTAGCGGTGCTCACCGGCCTGTTGCTGCGCAATACCCTGCTGCCGGGCAAGAGCGACTCCATGGTGATGGAGATGCCGGATTACGAGTGGCCGCGTCCGGTCAACGTTGCCATCAAGACCTGGCAGAAGCTTAAATCCTTCGTCTTTGGCGCCGGTAAAACCATCGTACTGGTGGTCGCCGTGCTGAGCGTGCTCAACTCGCTGGGGACCGATGGCAGCTTTGGTCATCAGGAGCAGGAGAGCTCGGTACTGAGCAAGATTAGCCAGGCCGTCACGCCGGTGCTGCACCCCATCGGTGTGCGCGATGACAACTGGCAAGCCACGGTCGGTATTGTCACTGGTATCTTCGCCAAAGAGGCGGTGGTCGGTACCCTCAACAGCCTCTACGCCGGTGGTGGCGCAGATGAAGAGGAGGCGAGCGAGTTCTCGCTGGTGGCCAGCTTCCACGAGGCGATCGATGCCGTGGCGGCCAATCTGGCGGAGATCAACCCGAGCGACCCCATGGGGCTTGATGTTGGCAACCTCGACGACCAGAAAGCTGCCGCCGAGGCGCAGGAGGTCGATGTCTCCACCTACGGCAACATGCAGACCCACTTCGATGGGGCGGCCGGAGCCTTTGCCTATCTCTTGTTCGTGCTGCTCTACATGCCTTGCGCCGCCGCCATGGGTGCGCTGGTACGGGAAACCGGTCGCCAGTGGGCGCTCTTTACCGCCGCCTGGTGCAACTATATGGCCTTTATGTGCGCGACCGTCTTCTATCAGGTGGCCACTTTCGCCGCTCATCCTGAGCAGAGCCTGTTCTGGATCGTCAGCTACGGCCTCTCTCTGGTACTGCTCTGGTGGGCCGGTCGTCGTCACGGTGACATCGTCGCCCGCAAGGTGGTGACCTTATGATCCTGCGCGAGCTGGGGGATTACCTCGCCGCGCAGCAGAAGGTGAGCCGGCGCGATCTGGCTCGCCACTTCCACACCTCGGAAGATGCGGTGGAGGCCATGCTCGGCGTCTGGATGCGCAAGGGGCGGGTCATCAAGCGCGAGAGTCGGGTCTGTGGTGGCAGTTGCTGCGGCAAGAGCGAAGAGGTGATGTTCGAGTGGTGTGACGCGGGCCAGATTGGATTCAAGATCCGCTAAACGACTACTCAACCTCATCACCAAACATCGAACAATAAAAAACGGCAGGTCCTGCTTTAAAAGAGGGTCTGCCGTTTTTATTGCTGCAACATGGCGGGATCAGGCGCTCTGGCGGGCCTCGCCCAGCAGTGCCAGCGCCGGTTGGGCGTTGTCCGGCATCAGCCGGTAGGCCTTGTGATGTTTGACCAGGGTGGTTTTCTTGTTGCCCTGGCTCAGCAGCAGGCCGTGCTTGAAGGCCGCCTCGGCCAGCACCTTCTCGTCACCGCGCACATAGAGGGTGAGGGGTTTGACAAGCTCACCGTCCTCGATATGGCCTGCATATTCGCTATGGCTTACCACCAGACTCGCCTGACCGCCCGATTGCAGGCGCAGCTTGGCGTTCACCTCGCTCTCGGTCAGCACCAGCCAGCCTGCCGCCGTCAGATCCTCCAGCAGGGCCGCCAGCTTGGCCCCCAGTTGTTGCGGGTTGGTCATGGCGCACTGGTACTGGAAGGCGATGCGCTCCAGCAATCCCTTGAGATCGGCGCCCGCACCCAGAGTGCGGCCAAGCTGCACCCAAGCTTTCAAATCTTCCATCACCAGACGGGAGAAGCGCTTCTCCTTGAGGGAGTCGGCCATCCAGGTGCAGAGAAAGTGGCTCTCTTGCGCCGGAGTGCGCTTGCCCGCCTTTTGTTCGGCGGTGCGGGCCAGTTCGGCCAGGCTCTGGGTGGCCATCTCGAGCAGAGCCTGATTGTAGGTCGGAGAGGTCATAAGCAATCCTTCAGTTGACCACCAGGGGTCAACACCGATGACAGAGATGGCAAAGGCGCCAGTGGCGCCTTTGCGGTTCAATAGAGCAACTGCCCGCCTTATTTCGGCTGACGGGGCTTCTTGGCGGCGGCCAGACGCTTGAGGCGCTGACCCTGCAGCTTGGCTTCGGCCATCACCTGGGCCACGGCGTTATCTTCACGCTGCGGGCGCTTGCCGAAGCGACGACGCTCTTGCAGCTGTTTGATCAGCTCGTCACGGCTGCTCACCTCATAGCCCGGCACCATGATGCGACGGATCTTCTGGCCGATCAGGGCCTCGATCTCCAGCAGGGTGCGCTCCTCTTCACGGCTGACGAAGGAGATGGCCATGCCGCGCTTGCCGGCACGACCGGTACGACCGATGCGGTGCACGTAATCTTCCGCCAGGAACGGCAGATCATAGTTGACCACGTATTCCAGGCTCGGAATGTCCAGACCACGGGCGGCCACTTCGGTGGCGACCAGTACCCGTACCTTGCCTTCCATGAATTCGCGCAGGGCGCGGCGACGGTTGCCCTGGGCCTTCTCGCCATGGACCACGGCGGACTTGATGCCGTCAAGGTTCAGCTCCTCGACCAGCACATCACAGCTCTCGCGGGTACTGGCGAACACCAGCACCTGCTGCCAGTTCTGCTTGCCAATCAGCTCGGAGAGCAGCTCGCGCTTGCGCTTCTGCTCGACCGGATAGACGGTGTGGCTGACGGTGTCGGCAGTGGAGTTCTGCTTGTTGACGCTGACGATCTGCGGGCGATCCAGCATCAGGTTGGCCAGCTTCTTCACCGCGTCGGAGAAGGTGGCGGAGAAGAGCAGGTTTTGACGGGTCTTGTTGACCGCTTGCAGGATCTTCTGCACATCGGCACTGAAGCCCATGTCGAGGATGCGATCCGCTTCATCCATCACCAGACACTCGACGCCAGAGAGGCTGAGGTTGCAGGCGGTGAGGTGCTCCAACAGACGGCCCGGGGTGGCCACAATGATGTGAGCGCCCGCTTTGAGCTTCTTGGCCTGCACGTCCTGCTTGCCACCGCCGACGATGGTGATGGTGGTGATATCGAGATACTTGGCGAAGTCATTGATGTTGCTCGCCACCTGAGCCGCCAGCTCGCGGGTCGGGGTCAGGATCAGCACACGGGCATTGGAAGGCTGGACCGGCGCCGGATTGTCTACCAGACGCTGCAAGATGGGCAGGGCGAAGGCGGCGGTCTTGCCGGTACCGGTCTGGGCGCTGGCCAGCACATCGCGGCCACGGCGAATGGCCGGGATCGCCTGTTGCTGCACAGGGGTCATCTCCTGATAACCGCAATCTGAGACAGCACGCAAAATCTCGGGGGCAAAATCGAACGATTCAAATCTCATAATGGGTTCCTGTGTTCCAGCTGGGCTGTGTTTGGCTTGGTTAGCTCGGCATGAGCGAGACGGAGGTTGTAACCACCGACGGCTGCGCCTGACATCAAGTCAGAGAGTGAGCCGGAAAATGGCGGGCGCGAAGTGTAACAGATAGACGTCACAAATTCTGCCTCAAATGGTTGTCCTTTTCTCATCCTTTGTGGTGTGAATGGTGGTTGAAAGCAATCATTTGACTCCCAAATGCCAAGCTTAGATGCGTGGCTAATGGTTTTGGGCAAGGACGAAAGGGATATCGATGGAACTGGAACAGTTAAAACGCCAGCTGGAGCAGCTTGGCGAGCGCAATGACAGCATGCAGCAGGCTCGACACCGCAAGCTGCTCAATATCACCCGCGACACGGGGGAGTTGCTGTCAGTGCTGGTGCAGACCCGTGGGGCGCAGGCGGTGCTGGAGATTGGCACCTCCAATGGTTACTCCACGCTTTGGCTGGCAGAAGCTGTGCGTCGGCTGGAGGGGCACGTGACCACCATTGAGCTGGATGAGGATAAGCGCGTGCTGGCCCATGACAACTTTCAGCAGGCAGGGCTGGCCCCCTGGGTAACCTTGCTGGCAGGGGATGCAGGCGAGCTGTTACCGACCTTGCCGCAAGCCGGCTATCAGCTCATCTTCCTCGATTCGGATCGTCAGCACTACCGGGCATGGTGGCCGCAGATCCGCCGCCTGCTGGCACCCCGTGGCCTGCTGGTGGTTGATAACGCCATCTCCCATCGCAGCGAGATGGAGGAGTGGATGAACGAGGTCGGGCAGGATCCGGCCTTTGCCACCTCGCTGGTGCCGGTCGGCAAGGGGGAGTGGCTGGTGGTGCGTTTGTAACAAGGCGATGGCCTGGATTTGGTATCGGGCTGGCAGTGTATGTTTATTCATCATGAATAAACAGTGTGTCCCGCAATCAGTAGCGAATGCGGGACTGCTTTTTCGTTATTCATTATTTCACTTAACATCTTCATATTTCATGGTTTGGTAACGGGAACCTTCGCGTTATTTTTTGCTGGTGCCGCCAAGTGCAATCGTTTATTGACTGTCATCGTATATGTGGCGTGAGCCGATTAAATGGTGCTGGTAGCAGTAGGATTCAAAATAATAATTGCATGGTAATCCGGATTATCGTTGGCAAGCGTGCTGGATGTTTACAAATATAACGAGGTGAATAATGAAAAAACTGCACTCCCTGTTTTTGCTGGCAGCCCTTCCACTGGCTTTGATGACATCGGCGCAAGCCGAGTCCAGCCTCGCCGCTATCCAGAGTGCCGGTGCGATCAAAATCGGCACTGAAGGCGCCTATCCTCCGTTCACCTATCACGACAAGAGCGGCAAGCTGGTCGGCTTTGATGTGGAGATTGGCGAGCTGATTGCAAAAGGCCTTGGGGTGAAGCCGGAGTTTGTCGAAGGCAAGTGGGATGGTCTCATCGCCGGGGTGGATGCCAAGCGCTACGATCTGGTGCTCAACGAAGTGGCCATCACCCCGGAGCGGCTGAAAAAGTATGATTTTTCAGATCCCTACATCACCTCCAAAGCGGTGATCGTGGTGCACAGCGATAATCACAGCATCAACAGCTTTGCGGATCTGAAGGGTAAGAAATCATCCCAGTCCCTGACTAGCAACTTTGCTCAGCTGGCGAAATCCTCGGGCGCCGAGGTGGTCGCCACCGAGGGCTTCAACCAGTCACTACAGCTGGTGCTGACCGGGCGAGTGGATGCCACCATCAATGACAGCCTCTCGTTCCTCGACTTCAAGAAACAGAAACCGGATGCCAAATTGAGGGTGGCGGCGACCGAGGCGAAGGGGGATCAATCGGCAGTGTTGCTCGCCAAGGGACAGCCGGAATTGCTGGCCGCTATCAATCAGGCACTGCGCACTGCCAAACAGGATGGTAGCTACCAGAAAATATCTCTTAAGTATTTTGGTACTGATGTCTCGCAATAATATTGCCGGAAAATAATAACTAGCGAGGTAATTAACGTGCCAGCCTGGTTGCAGTTAATGATCGACTCTTTTTGGCCCCTGCTTAGAGCGGGGCTTATTTTTACCGTGCCACTGACCCTGATCACCTTTGTCTTGGGAATATTGCTCGGCTTGCTGGTGGCGCTGGCCAGATTATATGGCCCGACACCATTGGTGGCACTGGTTCGTTTTTATGTCTGGCTTATTCGTGGTACGCCGCTGCTGGTGCAGCTCTTTCTGATTTTCTATGGCTTGCCGAGTGCTGGCATTGTGCTGGATACCTTCACCGCCGCGGTGATCGGGTTCACCCTCAACATCGGCGCCTACAGCTCTGAGATCATCCGCGCTACTCTCGCGGCGATCCCGAAAGGGCAGTGGGATGCAGCCTATTCGATTGGCATGAACTGGCCCCAGGTGATGTGGCGGGTGATCCTGCCGCAGGCGGCGCGCATTGCGGTGCCACCGCTTTCCAACACCTTTATTTCGCTGGTGAAGGACACCTCGTTGGCGGCGGCAGTGACCGTGCCTGAGCTGTTTCAGGCGGCCCAGCGGCTCGCCTCTGTCACCTATGAGCCGCTGATCCTTTACATAGAGACGGCCATCATCTACCTGCTGTTTAGCTCGGTGCTCTCCACCTTGCAAGACCGGCTGGAGCGCAAGTTGACCCACAAAGAGACCCGGGAGGTCGCCCTATGATCCGGTTGCGTGGTATCGAGAAGCAGTTTGGCGGGCAGCGGGTGCTCAAGGGGATCGATCTTGCCATGGTGGCGGGCAGTGTGACCGCCCTGATTGGCCCCTCCGGCAGTGGCAAGAGCACCCTGTTGCGCTGTGTCAATGTGCTGGAGCGGCCGGATGCGGGGCACCTGGTGCTGGGGGGGGGCGAACTCGATTTTTCTCACCATCTGCCTCGCCAGAGCGTGCAGGCATTGCGCCAGCAGACCGGCATGGTGTTCCAGAATTTCCAGCTGTTCCCGCATATGACGGTGCTGGAAAACGTTATCGAGGGATTGGTGACCGTGTTGAAGTGGCCAAGAGCGAAAGCGGAGGTGCGAGGCTTGCAACTGCTCGACAAGGTGGGGCTCAGGCACAAGGCCGAGGCGGTGCCTGCCACCCTCTCCGGTGGCCAGCAGCAGCGGGTTGCCATTGCGAGGGCGCTGGCGCCATCGCCCAAGGTACTGCTCTGTGATGAACCCACCTCGGCGCTGGATCCCGAGCTTGCCCAGGAGGTGGTGACCGTGCTGCGCCAGCTGGCCCGCGAGGGAACCACCATGCTGATTGCTACCCACGATCTGCGGCTGGCAGCCCAGATAGCGCAGCAGGTGATCTTTCTGGAGGCGGGTGAGGTGGTGGAAGCAGGCAGCGCACGCCAGATGTTCACCACTCCCAAGCGGGCGCGTACCTTCGAGTACATCTCCACCCTCACCGAGCGGTTGCCGGAGAGCTGGAGCATCTAGCCGCTCCCCGGACGGGAGTGATAGGTGACAAGTCGCCAGCGAGAACTCCTGGCCTTAAATTCCGAGCCTTAAATTCCTAGCCTCAAAAGAAGAGCCCCGCACTGGCGGGGCTCTGTTTGGGTTGACTGCGGAAGTGCAGGTTAGACCGCCAGATAGTCCATGATCCCTTCGGCGGCTTTGCGCCCTTCGTAGATGGCGGTCACCACCAGATCGGAGCCACGCACGGCGTCGCCACCGGCGAACACCTTGGGATTGCTGGTCTGGAAGGCATACTCCGCCTGTTCGCGGGCCTTGATGCGATCCCGGTTGTCGAGCTCGATGCCAAACTCCGCCATCCAGGGTTGGGGGTTGGGTTGGAAGCCAAACGCCATCACCACCGCATCGGCAGCCAGCACTTGCTCGGAGCCCTCGATGACCACCGGGTTGCGGCGGCCATTGGCATCAGGTTCACCCAGCTCGGTGCTCACTACCTTGATGCCGACGGTGCGACCGCTGGCATCCAGCTCGACCGCCACCGGTTGCAGGTTGAACATGAACTCAACCCCCTCCTCGCGGGCGTTTTTCACCTCCCGCTTGGAGCCCGGCATGTTCTCCTCGTCGCGGCGATAGGCACAGATCACCTTGGCGGCGCCCTGACGGATAGCGGTACGCACGCAGTCCATGGCGGTATCACCACCGCCCAGTACCACCACCTGCTTGCCGGCGAAGTCGATGTAGTCGGCTTGTGCCTTCTCGAAGCCCAGCAAGCGGTTGGCGTTGGCGATGAGGTAGGGCAGGGCATCATAGACTCCCGGCGCCTCTTCGTTGGCAAAGCCACCCTTCATGTACTTGTAGGTGCCGACCCCGAGGAAGACCGCATCGAACTCGCCGAGCAGGTCGGCGAAGGTGATGTCCTTGCCCACTTCGGTCTCGAGACGAAACTCCACGCCCATCCCCTGGAATATCTCGCGGCGACGCTGCATCACCTCTTTTTCCAGCTTGAAGGAGGGGATGCCAAAGGTGAGCAGGCCGCCGATCTCCGGATATTTGTCAAACACCACCGGGGTGACGCCATTGCGTGCCAGCACGTCGGCACAGGCGAGACCCGCCGGGCCGGCGCCAATAACGGCGACCCGCTTGCCGGTCTTGACCACGTTCGAGAGATCGGGCTTCCAGCCCATCTCGAACGCCTTGTCGGTGATGTACTTTTCGATGTTGCCGATGGTCACCGCGCCGAAGCGATCGTTGAGGGTGCAGGAGCCCTCGCACAGGCGATCCTGCGGGCAGACCCGACCGCACACTTCCGGCAGGCTGTTGGTCTGGTGGGAGAGCTCCACCGCCTCAAGAATGCGCCCCTCTTTGGCCAGTTTCAGCCAGTTGGGGATGTAGTTGTGGACCGGACACTTCCACTCGCAATAGGGGTTGCCGCACTCGAGGCAGCGATCCGCCTGCATCTGTACCTGCGGCTGATTGAAGGACTCGTAGATCTCCACAAACTGGATTTTGCGGATCTTGAGCGGCTTCTTGGGCGGGTCGACCCGCTGCACATCGATAAACTGAAATACGTTCTGGCTCATAGGGTTCCCTCCTTATTGCGCCTGGATTCTGAGTTCTGCACTGGAACGGCTGGTGTGACCCAGCAGCGATTTCACGTCGCTGGACTTGGGTTTGATCAGCCTGAACTTGGGCACATAGGAGTCGAAGTTGGCCAGGATCTCCTCGGCGCGCGAGCTGCCGGTCTCATTGAGGTGCGCCGTGATGATGCCGCGCAGGTGCTCCTGATGGATGGCGAGATCCGCCACGTCCAGCAGTTCCACAAGCTCGGGGTTGGTGCGCTTGGCGAAGTTGCCGCACTCGTCGAGCACGTAGGCAAAGCCGCCGGTCATGCCCGCCGCGAAGTTGACGCCGGTCTGACCGAGCACGGTGACGATGCCGCCGGTCATATATTCACAACCGTTGTCGCCAATCCCCTCGACCACCGCCAAGGCGCCGGAGTTGCGCACCGCGAAACGCTCGCCGGCAGTGCCCGCGGCGTAGAGTTTGCCGCCAGTGGCGCCGTAGAGGCAGGTGTTGCCGATGATGGCCGCTTCATGGGATTTGAACGCCACGCCGACATGGGGCTTGATCACCAGCTTGCCGCCGGTCATCCCCTTGCCCACGTAGTCGTTGGCATCGCCGGTGAGGATCATCTCAAGGCCACCCGCGTTCCAGACGCCGAAGCTCTGGCCTGCGGTGCCGTTGAAGTGCACTTTGACCGGATCCGCCGCCATTCCCTGATTGCCGTGACGTTTGACAATCTCGCCCGAGAGGCGCGCACCCACCGAGCGGTCGGTGTTGCGAATGTCGTAGCGGAACTCGCCACCGCTTGAGGTTTCCACCGCTTCCAGCAGATCTTCCACCATTTTCAGGTTGAGCGGCCCCTTGTCGAAGGTGGGGTTGTGCTGCTGGCTGAAGAGGCTGGAACCTGCCGGTGCTACCGGACGGGCCAGAATGCCAGAGAGATCCAGCTTGGCCTGACGAGCGGTGAGGCCGGGCAGGGCTTCCAGCAGATCGGTGCGGCCAATCAGGTCGGTCAGCTGGGTGACGCCGAGCTGGGCCATCAGCTCGCGGGTCTCTTCGGCGATGAACTTGAAGTAGTTCATCACCATCTCCGGCAGGCCGGTAAAGTGCTCGCGACGCAGCTTCTCATCCTGAGTGGCAACGCCGGTGGCGCAGTTGTTCAGGTGGCAAATACGCAGGTATTTGCAACCGAGCGCCACCATGGGGCCGGTGCCAAAGCCGAAGCTCTCGGCGCCGAGGATGGCCGCCTTGATGATGTCGAGGCCGGTTTTGAGACCACCATCCACCTGCAGCCGCACCTTATGGCGCAGACCGTTGGCGACCAGCGCCTGTTGGGTCTCGGCCAGACCCAGCTCCCACGGGGAGCCGGCATATTTGACCGAGGTGAGGGGGCTCGCGCCAGTGCCACCGTCATAACCGGAGATGGTGATGAAGTCGGCATAGGCCTTGGCCACGCCGCAGGCAATGGTGCCAACGCCGGGTTCGGAGACCAGTTTCACCGACACCAGACAGCTCGGGTTGATCTGCTTGATATCGAAGATGAGCTGGGCCAGATCCTCGATGGAGTAAATGTCGTGATGCGGCGGCGGTGAAATCAGGGTCACGCCGGGCACGGAATAACGCAGCTGGGCGATCTGGGCGGTGACCTTGTCACCGGGCAGCTGGCCACCCTCGCCGGGCTTGGCACCCTGCGCCACCTTGATCTGCACTACATCGGCGTTCATCAGGTAGTGGGGGGTGACACCGAATCGGCCGGAAGCCACCTGCTTGATGCGGGAGTTCTTCTCGGTACCGAAGCGCTTGGGATCCTCGCCCCCTTCACCGGAGTTGCTCTGACCGCCGAGGCGGTTCATGGCGACAGCCAGCGCCTCGTGGGCTTCAGGGCCGAGGGCGCCGATGGACATGGCGGCGGAGTCGAAGCGGGGGAACAGCTTGTCGGCTGGCTCAACCTGATCCAGCGCGACCGGATTGTCGACTTTTTTCAGGGCCAGCAGATCGCGCAGGGTGGCAACCGGGCGCTCGTTCACCAGACGGGCGTACTCCTTGTAATCGGCATAGTTGCCGGAGCGCACCGCGGTTTGCAGGGTCTGCACCACATCCGGGTTGTAGGTGTGGTACTCGCCGCCGTGGACGAACTTGAGCAGGCCGCCATGGGGGAGGGGCTTGCGCACCAGCCATGCCTGACGGGCCAGATTGTGCTGATCCTGCTGGATGTCGGCAAAATCGGCACCCTGAATACGGCTCGATACGCCGCGGAAGCAGGTATCGACCACCGATTTGGCCAGACCCACTGCTTCAAACAGCTGGGAGCAGCGGTAGCTGGCGACCGTGCTGATGCCCATCTTGGACATCACCTTGTAGAGCCCCTTGTTGATGCCGTTGCGATAGTTGACCATCGCCTGGCGCAGGGACATGGTGAGCACGCCCTCTTCAACCTGTTTGGCCAGGGTTTCGTAGGCGAGATAGGGGTAGATGGCGGTCGCGCCAAAGCCCAGCAGCACCGAGAAGTGGTGCGGGTCACGGCAGCTTGCAGTTTCCACCAGAATGTTGGCGTCGCAGCGCAGGTTGTTGTCCACCAGGGTGCGCTGCACTGCACCCACCGCCATGGCGGCCGGGATCGGCAGGGTGTCGGCGCTGATGTCGCGGTCCGACAGCACCAGCAGCACTGTACCGCTCCTGGCGGCAGCCTTGGCCTCCTCGCAGATGCGCAGGATGGCGGCCTCCAGCCCCTCTTCGGGCTTGAAGTTGAGGCTGATCACCTTGTGGCGGTAGTACTCCCCCTCCAGTGCCAGCAGTTGGTGGAAGTCGGAGTAGAGCAGGATCGGCGACTGGAACAGCACCCGGTGGGCGTGGCCGAAGGTCTCGTTGAAGACGTTCTGCTCGCGACCGATACAGGTGGCCAGCGACATCACGTGGTTCTCCCGCAGCGGATCGATGGGCGGGTTGGTCACCTGGGCAAACATCTGGCGGAAGTAGTCATAAAGGGTGCGCGGGCCGGAGGAGAGCACCGCCATCGGGGTATCATCTCCCATGGAGCCCACCGCTTCCTGACCGTTCTCACCGAGTACCCGGATGATCTGATCCAGCTCCTCGAAGGAGTAGCCAAACAGCTTCTGATAGGTTTTCAGCTGGTCGTCGGAGAACTCGCGGCTACCGGTCTGGCTGTCGTCCATCTGCTCGAAGGGGACCAGTCGGCGGCAGTGTTTATCCATCCACTGTTTGTAGGTGTGGCGGGTCTTGAGATCGTCATCGATCTCGAAGCTGGTCCACACCTTGCCGTTGCTGGTATCCACCACGAACAGCTCGCCCGGGCCGACCCGGCCCTTCTCCAGCACTTCGTCCGGGGTGTAGTCCCAGGTGCCAACTTCGGAGGCGAGGGTGATGAACTTGTCCTTGGTGATGACGTAGCGGGCCGGACGCAGACCGTTGCGATCTAGTGCGCAGGTGGCGTAGCGACCGTCGGTCATGACGATACCGGCCGGGCCGTCCCACGGCTCCATGTGCATGGAGTTGAAGTCGTAGAAGGCGCGCAGGTCGTCATCCATGTTCGGGTGTTTTTGCCATGCAGGCGGGATCAACAGGCGCATGGCGCGGAACAGGTCCATACCACCGGCGAGGAAGAGATCCAGCATGTTGTCGAGGCTGGAGGAGTCAGAGCCGGTGGTGTTGACGAAGGGAGCCGCTTCCTGCAAATCGGGAATGAGCGGCGTCGCAAACTTGTAGCTGCGTGCCTTGGCCCACTGGCGGTTGCCGGCGATGGTGTTGATCTCGCCGTTGTGGGCCAGATAGCGAAACGGCTGCGCCAGCGGCCAGCGCGGGCTGGTGTTGGTGGAGAAGCGCTGGTGGAAGACGCATATGGCCGCCTGCATACGGATGTCGGCGAGATCCAGATAGAAGCGCGGCAAGTCCACCGGCATGCACAGCCCTTTATAGACGGTGACCAGGTTGGAGAGGCTGACCACATAGAAGTAGTCGTCGTTGACGCGCTTTTCGATGCGGCGGCGCACGATATAGAGACGGCGCTCGAGATCCTTGTCGACCCAGCCGGGGGGGGCGTTGACAAAGACCTGTTCAATGCTGGGCAGGGAGGCTTTGGCGATGGTACCCAGTACGTTGGTATCGACGGGCACCTTGCGCCAGCCGACCAAACTCAGGGTCTCTTTTTCCAGCTCTTCGTCGATGATGTCGCGGGTCTGCTGGGCCAATACGGGGTCAGGGTTGAGAAACAGCATGCCGACCGCATAGTTGCGGCCAAGGTGCCATCCCTTCTCCTCGGCGACAGCCCTGAAGAAGCTGTCCGGTTTTTGCAGCAGCAGACCGCAACCATCGCCGGTCTTGCCATCGGCGGAGATCCCGCCGCGGTGCTGCATGCGAGCCAATGCTGACATCGCGAGACGGACAAGCTTGTGGCTGGCTTCCCCTTCCATGTGGGCCAACAGGCCGAAGCCACAGTTATCCCTCTCCAGCTTTGGATCATATAGTGACATTGCATTTCTCCCTTGCTCGGCCTTGTATCGCACAGTCATCACCTGACTGCATAAATTGCGATTGGCTCTTGTGGTTCCGTCTGCCTGACGTGGCGAATCTCCAAACTAATGGGATTTTCTGGCGAGGTCAATCGCAGGTCAGGTTTGTCTTCATGGTTACATTCGCATAACAAAATGTCGGGTTAGGGGGATTAGCTCGAAGTTATGGAGTGTTTATTCTGTGTACTTTGATTTTGTTGGTTAAATATATCGCCATTGACGGGCTCAATGGTGCGCTCGGCGACGATGGGCGAATGTAGTAATTTTACCAACCCTATGCTACCGAGAGCGGAAGGGATCACATTTTCAATATCCCATGCTTGCAATTGTGTGTTGTCGGGTCTCTTTGAATTTTTCATTGTTCAACAGTGGGTTATCAGGTCTCATTTTCATATGGATGTTTACTGTTTGAATCGTCAAAGAACTGTAAAAATCCTTTTTTGCGCTTTTTCTCTATATTTATTCAAAATTGGTCGGGTATTTATATGTTTTACCCTCTCCGCTAGCTTGATCCAGCTCAGCCCCTGTTTTGCGCAAGCTCGTACAATGGCGCTCCTTTAGCGGAGGTGTCATGCAGTTACACGAACTCGTCAATACATTCGGTCAGGATCTCAAGCAGCGTCATGGTCAGAAGATCCACAAACTCTCCATCCACGGGGCCTTCACCTGCCCGAACCGTGACGGCACCCTGGGCCGCGGTGGCTGCACCTTCTGCAATGTATCCTCTTTTGCTGACGAGTCGACTCAGCAACTCTCCGTGGTGCAACAACTGCTGGCTCGCCGGGACGAAGTCACCCGTGCCAAGCGCTATCTTGCCTACTTTCAGGCCTATACCAGTACCTATGCCGAGGTCGAATATCTGCAGCGGATGTATGAAGAGGCGCTGTCGGTGAGCGATATGGTGGGGCTCTGCGTGGGCACTCGCCCCGATTGCGTACCGGATGCGGTGCTGGATCTGTTGGCGGGCTATCAGGCCCGGGGTTACGAGGTGTGGCTGGAGCTCGGGCTGCAAAGTGCCAATGACAAGACCCTGCAACGGATCAACCGCGGCCACGGTTATGCCGCCTATGAGGATGCGGTAAGACGTGCCCATCAGCGCGGCATCAAGGTATGTGCTCATCTGATCGTCGGCCTGCCGGGCGAGGTGCCAATGGACAGCCTCGATACCCTGCATCGTATCGTTGAGACCGGTGTTGAGGGGATCAAGCTGCATCCGCTTCATGTAGTAGAGGGCAGTACTCTTGGCAAAGCGTGGCAGGCGGGGCGCCTTGAGGTATTGACGCTGGAGCAGTATGTGGAGGCGGCCGTTGCCATGATCCAGCACACGCCTCCCGAAGTGGTGTATCACCGGATTTCGGCCTCCGCTCGTCGTCCGACTCTTTTGGCGCCAGTCTGGTGTGAAAACCGCTGGACGGCCATGGCGGACATTGCCAAAGCACTCTCATTGAGCGGCCCGCAAGGTCACGCGTTGGGCAGACCCTTCATACTTCCTGACCTATAATTGAGCGCCAGATTATTATTTTCACGTAAAACATAGGGTTATATAAAAAACTTCATACCCTAAACTATAGTTTTGGTACGTGCCGGTTGATATAGTGGTGCGCCATAATAAATGTCATTATCAATTAACTCCGGCATTCACCCTGATTGCAGTGTTAGCATGGTGTTGATGAGCCGATTATTTTTACCAATAACGAATCATGCCGCCATTGCTGCTGTGCCGGGAAATTGGGGATGAGTGTCGCGATCTATCTGGACAGGTTTATCCCCTGATCAGTCTCATCAGCGGGAAGGCCACTCGGTTTTAGCGTGGCTATAGCAGGGAAATATGAGCGATGAACGCTCTTATCTACCTCATTTATGCAGTGACAGGATGCTATGCAAGCAGAAACAAGTCGTATTGATGAGTTATTGGAGTGTCTGGTCTTCTTGACCCGCTTTTATGGTGTGCCCAACAGCCAAGATGCCCTGACGACCGGGTTGCCACTGGTCTCCGGGCGCCTGACTACCGCACTCTTTTGCCGTGCTGCCGAGCGGGGCGGGTTATCCGCCCGTGAAGTGATACAGCCACTGGCCGATATTTCTCCCTTGCTGCTGCCTTGTGTATTGCAGATGCGCAATGGTGGCGCCTGCATTTTGCTGGAGTGGAACGAAGATCGCAGCCAAGGGAAAGTGATTTTCCCGCAGGCAGGTGATGCAGCCCAATGGCTAACCGCAGCCCAGTTGGGTGATGAGTATCTGGGGCGCCTCTTCTACGTGAAGAAGCAGTTCAAGTTTGACGAGCGCTCTCCCAAGGTGTTGGAAACCCGTGATGGACACTGGTTCTGGAGCACCTTGTTCGAATCCCGCGGCATCTATCGCGATGTGCTTATTGCCTCCATTCTGATCAACCTGTTTGCCATTGCCAGCCCCCTTTTTACCATGAACGTCTATGACAAGATTGTGCCCAATCTGGCATTTGATTCACTCTGGGTGCTGGCGGTCGGGGCCATGGTGGTCTTTACCTTCGATTTTGTGATGCGGCAGCTACGCAGTTACTTTATCGATATCGCCGGAAAAAAGTCCGATGTGCTGCTGTCGGCCAAGATTTTCGCCAAGGTGATGGGCATGCGGATGGAGTCTCGCCCCGCTTCCACCGGCGCGTTCGCCAAACATCTGCAGGAGTTTGAATCGGTGCGGGAGTTTTTCACCTCCGCGACGGTTTCTACTCTTATCGATCTGCCCTTTGCCATCTTCTTCCTCTTTATTATCTGGATGTTTGCCGGCGTGATGGTGGTGGTCCCTATCGTCGCCATGCTGATCCTGATCGCTTACAGTTTTTATATTCAGGAGCCCCTCAAGCAGTCCATCGAAGAGGGATCACGTCTTGCATCCCAGAAGAACGCCAACCTGATTGAAAGTATTTCCGGGCTGGAAACCGTCAAAATTTTCGGTGCGGAGAGCATGTTCCAGCATCGCTGGGAACAGGCTGTCTCTCATATTTCCACCTGGGGCGTACAGACCCGCCGTATTACCAACTCCATGTCTTCACTGGCTAGTTATATCCAGCAGGTGGTGACGGTCGGTCTGGTGATCGTCGGTGTTTACCAGATCTCCGAAGGCTTGGTCACTATGGGTGGCATGATTGCCGCCGTGATGCTCTCCAGCCGTGCCATTGCGCCCATGGTACAACTCTCGGTGTTGTCGACCCGTTATAACCAGGCCAAGTCTGCACTGGATATTCTGGAAAAAATCATGCAAACCCCGGGGGAGCAGGAGGAGGGCAAGCAATATATCCATCATCCGGTGCTTGCCGGTCGAATTGAATTCGAGAATGTTTCGTTCAAATATCCGGGAATGGAAACTAGCACTCTGCACAATATCAATTTGCGCATTCAGCCGGGCGAAAAGGTGGCGATTATCGGTCGGATTGGGGCGGGTAAAACGACCCTTGAGAAGCTGTTGATGGGGCTGTATCGACCGACCGATGGTTCTGTTCGCCTCGATGGTTTTGAAATCGACCAGCTGCCTCCGTCAGTGATCCGCCGCAATATCGGCTGTGTACCGCAAGATGTCATTCTCTTCTTTGGCTCCGTGCGAGACAATATCATGCTGGGTAATCCGCTGGTGGATGACGTGAGAGTCTTGCGCGCCGCCAAGCGGGCGGGTGTTACCAACTTTACCAACCGCGATCCCAACGGGCTGGATCGGCAGATAGGCGAGGGTGGCCGTCAGCTTTCCGGTGGCCAGCGTCAGTCGATCCTTCTGGCACGCGCCCTGCTTAATGATCCCCCAATTCTGGTGATGGATGAGCCGACCTCCAACATGGACAACCAGTCCGAGATGCAGGTCAAACAGGAGCTTGCCAGACTGGGCCCGGAAACCACATTGATCCTCATCACTCACAAAACCTCGATGCTGGATGTGGCATCGCGAGTGATCGTCATCGAGCAGGGACAGATAGTGGCTGATGGCCCCAAAGAGGTGGTGTTACAGCAGTTGAAGGAAGGCAAAGTGCGCGTGCAGGAGGTGTCCCATGGTTAAGGGGCTCATGGACTGGTTCAAGCGCAGCAAAAAGGCGCCTTCCGGCGATGTATTGCCGGCGCCCGAGCATCTGGAGTTTGTCGATGACGGTGCGGCAGCTGTGCTGCTCACCACGCCGACCGGTGCCCGCATCCTGTTGTGGTGTTGTTTCCTCTTTTTCATGAGTGCCATCGTCTGGGCGGCCTGGGCTGAGCTGGATGAAGTCACCGTGGGTCAGGGCAAAGTTATTCCGTCACGCCAGCTGCAGGTGATCCAGAACCTGGAAGGGGGGATCGTCAAAGAGATCTTCGTCAAAGAGGGGGATATCGTCGAAAAGGGGCAGCCGCTGCTGCGTATTGATGACACCCGTTTCCGCTCCGATTTTAGAGAACGGGAGCAGGAGGTGGTAACTCTCAAGGGGGATGTGGCTCGTCTGCGGGCCGAGATGGCCAGCGTCGAGGTGAAAAACGACCCGGCACTGGGGTGGCGTGAGCAGGTCGTGGTAGGCGAAGCGCCAATCCAGTTCCCCGATGGTTATGAAACCGTCTTTGCCGAATATGCGCACCGTGAGCGCTCTGTACAGCGGGATCGCCTCAATAACCTGAAGAACCAGCTCTATATTCTTGGTCAGCAAATCGAACAGAAAGAGCAGGAGCTGATTGAACTGAATGCCAAGATCCGCACTGTGAATCGCAGTGTGGATCTGGCCAGACAAGAGCTGAATATTAGCCGTCCCCTGGCGAAAGAGGGCATAGTGCCGCAAGTGGAGCTAATCAAGCTGGAACGGCAGGTTAACGAAATGCAGGGGGAACTGGAGAGTAACCGTCTGCTGATCCCAAAACTCAATTCGGTGCTGCGTGAGACCATCTCCAAGCGTAATGATATTGCGCTGAAGTTCAGGGCAGACTCCCAGACTGAACTGAATGAGAAGCAAGGGCGACTTGGCCAGTTGTCAGAAGGGCAGGTTGGCTTGCGAGACAGGGTTGACCGAACCAGCGTAATTGCTCCGCTCAAAGGAACCATCAAGAAGCTCAAGATCAACACGTTGGGCGGTGTGGTTCAGCCCGGCATGGATCTAATGGAGATTGTGCCGCTGGAGGATACCTTGCTGGTAGAAGCCAAGGTGTCACCGAAAGATATCGCCTTCCTGCGACCGGGGCTGGATGCTATCGTCAAAATTACTGCCTACGACTTTACAATCTATGGAGGATTGCATGGCAAGGTTGAACAGATAAGTGCTGATTCGATCCAGGATGAGGAGGGGAACTCCTTTTATCTGGTTCGGGTTCGGACAGAGAAGAGTTACTTGGGCGATGAGCTTAACGCACTTCCCATCATCCCCGGTATGTTAGCCAGTGCTGATATCATTACTGGTAAAAAAAGTGTCCTAGACTATTTGCTTAAGCCGATCTTACGGGCAAAGCAGTCGGCACTGAGAGAACGATAAGCCAACAATCTAAAAACAAAACATGACTGGAGATAACATGAAAAAAACGATTGTTGCCATGCTGGTCAGTGGCTGCACCCTGATCCCGAGTTTGGGTCAGGCTCAGACTCTGGAAGAGTCGGTGGCACAGACACTTGCTACGCATCCCAAGATCAAGGAAGCGTTTGATCTGTATCAGGCACGACTCTATCAGCATGATGGAGCCAAGGGTGGCTATTATCCTACGATCGATCTGCGTGGTGGCGTAGGCTATGAAAAAACTGACAGCCCTTCTACCCGTGCTGCCAGCGCCAACAGCAATATCGATGATTCCATGACTCGCAAGGAGGCTGGACTCAGTTTGCGGCAAATGTTGTTTGATGGCTTTGATGTCAGCAACAACGTCTCCCGAACTGAAGCTGAAGCCAATGCCCAGCGTCTGGCGATGATCTCCGAAGCTGAAAATACCGCGCTGCGAGTAGCTGAGGTCTACCTCAATATGCTGCGCCAGCAGGAGATCCTGGAACTCTCCAAACAGAACCTGGAAACCCACGAACAGATTCGCAGCGACATCAGCAAGCGGACTGATTCAGGGCTTGGCTCTACTGCGGATCAGACCCAGATTGAAGGTCGTGTTGCCCGAGCCTATTCAAATCAGGCCGCTGCTGAAAACAACTATCGCGACGCAGAGAGTGAATTTATTCGTGTCGTGAACGAGGTGCCCAAAGATCTGGTACAGCCGGTTCCCAATACCGAGCTTATACCGACCAGCCTCGATAGTGCGCTGAAAACAGCGACCGAAGTCCACCCGACCCTGCTCTCTTCCCTGCAGGATATCGAAGCGGCCAAGTATCAACATGAAGGCGCCAAATCCGGTTTCTACCCGAATGTAACATTCGAGGTCGATCAGAACTGGAATGAGGATATCGATGCGGTCAAAGGGCGCAACGATGATCTGACCGCAATGGTGCGCATGCGTTACAACCTGTTCCGTGGCGGTTCTGATGTGGCAGAGAGCAATGCAACATCGGCGCTCTACTCTCAGGCGAAAGACATTCATTTGAATGCGTTTCGCCAGGTTGAGGAAGGCACTCGTCTGGCCTGGAACGCGAAAGAGTCGCTGGCCAAGCAGAAGACCTTCCTGAAAGAGCATGTTGACGCCAGCTATGACACCGTACAGGCATACAAGAAGCAGTTTGGTTTGGGTCAACGGACATTGCTGGACGTATTGAACACCGAGAACGAATTGTTCGAGGCGCGTCGCAGCTATATCACTGCCGAGTATGATGCACTGCTGGCTGACTATCGCATTCTCAACGCGACAGGCAGTCTGCTCAATGCATTTAGCGTCAAACAACCCGCTGAATGGCAGGCCAGGCAATAACTGTTTGTTCATGATCCCGCAGGGATGATGAACGCCAACATGGTGACTGCTGCTGGCAGTCACCATGTTTGGCTAACGCAGGTTGTTGTACGAGCTTTGAGGAGTGCAGCAGTAATAATGCAGCAGGAATATGATGTGACACTCCAGCGCGGAACCGGTAGCCGATGGTGTTATCTTCTCAATGAATGGAGATACAGATCCCTACGCGCTCTGCGCCACTCCTTATGGATCCTGCTGCTACCCTTCTCACTTCTGCTCTGTGCCAGTCAGCCTCTGTCACAGGAAGATCTCAACTTGATCAAACGGGCGGAGCAGACCTATGGCGCCAGAGCCGGCAAGCGTGTAACCAGTTGGCGTATGCTGGTCATGGAGACGAAGGGCAGGGCCCTGAGCGAAGAAAAAAAGCTTGAGCGGGTTAATAATTTTTTCAATCGGATGCGTTTTATTGACGATATCAAGTTGTGGCGCAAAAAGGATTATTGGGCAACCCCGCTAGAATTTTTGGGGGCCGCCGGGGGAGACTGTGAAGATTTCAGTATCGCCAAATACTCTACGTTGCTCGAGCTTGGGATCCCGGATGATAAAATGCGGATGGTGTACGTCAAGGCTCTTGATTACAACCAGTTTCACATGGTGGTGGCATATTATGAGACACCCTCTTCCGTTCCGGTTATTTTGGATAATTTGATAGGCTCGATTCGCCCTGCCACACAGCGGCGTGATCTGGTGCCTATTTACAGTTTTAACGGTAGTCACTTGTGGTTGATGAAGGCACGAGGCCAAGGGGAACTGGCTGGTCAATCATCCCGCTTGGGATTATGGAATGATTTACGCAATCGCATGACCTCGGGGCGATTGGCTCGGCCAGTGGTGAATTTGGATGATTAACCTATGACGCTCTATCGACAGTTATTAGCCACCATGCTGCTGCTGTTTGGATTGTTATTTGCGGCCACATACTGGGTGCAATTCAATTCAACCCGCACTTATCTGGCGCAGCAACAGGAAACAACGGTCATCAATACGGCAACCTCGCTGGGGCTTGCGCTCACCCCCTATCTGGAAAACGGTGACAAGGTCGGTGCCGAGTCGGTGATCCAGGCCATTTTTGATGGTGGCTATTATCGACTGGTTCGCCTTGATCTGCTGGCATCAAAGGATGTCATCGAGCAGGAAAATACCAACAATATTCAGGGGGTACCGCGGTGGTTTGTAAATTTGGGACTGTTTCCTGAGGTATCCAACGAGTCAATTCTGACGTCTGGCTGGTTGCAGCTTGGAAAATTAAAAGTAGTGGGTCACCCCGGCCAGGCTTACTACGAGTTGTGGCGGGGGATGAGCGAGCTGGCGAGCTGGTTTCTGGTCGGCTTTTTGATCACCACAATTTTGTTGATGAGAGCACTCAACTACTTGCTCAAGCCACTCAAACAGATCTGTGATCAAGCCGTCGAGATCGAGCTGCACCATTTCGGCCATACGATCCCGGAGCCTAAAACCCATGAATTGAAGCAGGTCGTTCAGGCGATCAACACCCTCTCAAGCAAGTTGGCGCTGCAGTTTAAAGAGCAAGCCGATGAGGCCGAAAAATTGCGTGAGCGGGTTTATGTCGATGCCGTGTCGGGACTGGGCAACAGAGCCTATTTTGTAGGCCAGGTAAACGCATGGATAGCGGAGGCTGGCCAAGGTGGCGTCATGCTGGTTGCGGTCGACATGCTGGATGATATCTATCGCGATGAAGGCTTTGCTGCCCGCGACAACATGGTCAAATCGATAGCTCAGGCTTTGAAAGAGCAATTAAAAGGGTGGGATGGCGCAGCCTTGGCACGGATCTCCGCGACGGAATATGCGCTGCTCTGTCCAACTGACGATCTGACTCAGCTAAAAGAGCTGGCTGAAGTGATTAATAGCCGCATTGCCGATCTGGTGGTGAATCCAATGGGCGAAGGGGATGCGCTCTCCGTCATTGGTATTGCCGGTCGTGATGGCAATGATGATCTCTCCGCCTTGTTGACCAAAGCCGATAATGCGCTTGGCAAGGCGCGTAATGAACGCCGTGGTGCTGTGGTGATGGAAGGAGGCACCGAGCAAGGTTTGATGGGGCGTTTGGCCTGGCGAGATCTGGTACAAGATGCCATTTCACGACAACTTTGGCGCTTTAAAGCTCAACCAGCATGCCGGTTTGATAATGGTGCCAGATTACATGCCGAGCTGTTTGCGTCTATCTCTCGGGATGGCACAGATTATTTTGCCGGTCAGTTCTTGCCCGCGATTGAACAGTTCAAACTGGGTGGCGAGTTTGACCAAGCGGTGCTTGATGCTTGCGTTCCATTACTGCAAAAACAGTCTGATCTGGTACTGGCGATCAACATCACTGCTGGCTCGCTCTGCTCGGATGAATTTTTAACTTGGCTGACGCGCTATCTGACCGAGCATGCAGAGCTGAAAGAGCGGTTGTTATTTGAAATACCTGAAGCTGCCATCATGAAACATAAAGACAACGTGGCTGCGTTGGTGGGCACCTTGCAAGCTCATGGCTTCCAGTGGGGGGTTGACCACTATGGTCGTCACTTCCAGTCTCTGGGCTATCTGGAGGAGTTGTCGCCGGCTTATGTCAAGGTCGATCACGGTTATACCAGTCAGGTCATGGAGCCGGGGGCTGACACCTCATTCCTGGCTGCAGTGTGTCGCGCCGCACACAATGCTGGTGTGACCACCATTGCAACCCGCGTCGAAGATCAACATCAAGTGGAACTGCTTTCCAAGTTGCATATCGATGGTTATCAGGGATTTGTGCATCCTGCCTTCCCCCTATCTTGATTGATATGTGTATTGCAAATTCAGCCCCGAATGGGGCTGTTTTTATATCAATAAATTATGTTTTTTGATTTTTTTATTATTAAATCAACATGGGGTCTATTTGGTTCTCATCATATCGTTATGATTTTAAAAAAGAAAAACTAATCTTTCGATTTTATTCTCTATATCTGTTTGAGAGCAGTCAAATCTATACATTATTGCAACGGAAAAGCACGGTATCTCCCTCTACGGTGTAGACATCAAGATCTGTCACCATTGGAGCAATGGATATGCGTACCCAAATCATCGACAAGTCCGTGGTTGTCTCTGCGATTGAAGGTAATGTGGAGATTGTGCTGGCTGATGGAAGCAGCCGCCCTCTGCAAAGAGGGGAAATTCTCCAACCCGGGGCCAAATTAGCCATAGCGGATGATGCAAAGCTGGCTCTTTCACCTTACGACGATACTCCTGCATCGGATGTTCCAGCAGGTTCCGAGTCTGCTGAATCTGCTCAACCGCAAGTTGCGGCAAGCCAGGAAGGTGCTCCTTCAGATATTGCCGCATTGCAAGAATCTATTCTGCAGGGTGTTGACCCGACTCAAAACTTTGAGGCTTCTGCTGCCGGTGGGGCACCAGCAGCAGGTGGTGGCGGTATTGGTGGGGTAGCGGGAGCAAGCGGCAACGGTGGTTTTGTCACCATTGATAGAACTGGTGATGCGACAATTGCCGAGGCCGGTTTTGATACTAATTATCAGGCTGCTCCCTTTATTAATACAGAGCAAGTGCCTGAACCACTGTTGGAACCAGAGCCAGTAACGAATATATTGCTGGATGAGAGCGAAGTATTTTCGATGGATGAAGATACTGCCGTCAGTGGTGATCTTTTGGTTAACAGTACCAACCCAGATGGCCCCCTGACTCAATCCATCATTAGCTATAGCTGGGGCAGTAATATTGATGTTCCCGCTGGTGTGACATCGATCCTGACTGGGATTGGTACTCTAGTCATCAATAGTGATGGCACTTTTACCTTTACCCCCGCCCCTGACTATTCTGGCGCCGCTCCTACGGTGAGTTATCTGGTCACCGATAGCTCCGATGTTGTTACTTCTACCTTGACACTGACAGTGGCACCACAAGGTGACATCGACTTCAACGTCGAGGCGCTGAATGCGGGTGCGACCGAGACGGATGGCACGGTACAGGTGCTGCTGACCA
>NZ_JAAKVF010000028.1:0-36815 GCF_049175515.1 Aeromonas sp. 600479 | reverse complement strand
TGGTGGAGCTACGCGGGATCGAACCGCGGACCTCTTGCATGCCATGCAAGCGCTCTCCCAGCTGAGCTATAACCCCAACTCACCTCGGCGCTGACGAAGTTATCTCCGGCAACGGAGGCGCATGATAGGCATCACCCGCTTTGCTGTCAACCCTAAAATAACCACGACTGATTCGTTTAGTCAAAATTGCAGCAGTTCGCTGTTTTTACCAGCAAGACGCGTGCTATCTCTCTGTTTTATGTCACAAATCGGCTCAAGCACCTATAAAGGAGAGGCCGTGCAGCAAGCCTCTTTCCCCGTGCAACGCTCCCGCTCTCAGACCTCTCTATGCTGGCTGGTAATCAGCTTCTCCCCCGTCACCTCGGGAAAGCCTTTCCATAAAGGGCATTGCATTTGAAAACCCTTTCCATGATTTTTGTAAATTTACAACACAGAAAGTTGATCTGGCTCACAAATGACCATAGGATCAAACCGTGACCCAGGTCACACACCATAACCATAAATGACAGAGCGATGAGGTAAACCATGTTTGAGAATCTGGCAGTCCTGTTCCACCTGCGCGGTGCAACCACCAAGAACGGCGTTGTAGAGAAAGATGCCTATGCCCCCTCCACCCGTGAATACTACTTCCGCTACGGCAAATAATTGCTGAAAGCCTTTCACGAAAAATGTAATAAAAAAACAACACACATCATCACACAGCCCTCTCGAGGCGCTGTCCTGTCCGGGCCAGATGTTCCACGGCCAAACCTGAACTCCACCAAACAAGAATGGGGCCCGCAGGCCCCATCTTTTATTGCTCCGGATTGTCATTGCACCAGATAGTGCGCTGGCTTGTCGGCAAGCCTTGTAACCCTGAAACGGCTCAGAGCTTGATCCAGGCATCGGCCCAGGCCGTACCCTTGCCCGGCTCATAGGCCCAGGCGGCACCGGCACACCAGCCAGTATAGGGGTGCGGTTTGCACTCGTAGCTGGCACCGCCATTGCTGACCCGCTCGCCTGCCTTGTAGGGAGTCCCCTCTTTATAGGCCGGATAGTCAGGCGGCGTTACGCCCCCCTCCTCTCCTTTCACCAGCAGGCTATGGGTGGTGCTGCGGCTCAGATTACCTTCATCTGTGACCGTCAGTTTGAGCTCCAGCTTGGTATCGCTGGCCGGCTTGGGCAGAGTCAACTCCAGCGTCACCTGATCCAGTGCCGGGGCTGAAGCACCAGCCGGAATAGTCCAGGCATAGGAGAGCGGCTTGCCTTCCGGATCGCTGGAGTGCTGACCAGAGAGCGTTACCTTGCTGCCACCTTCGGCCTGCGCCGGGCCGGTGATATTGGCCACCGGTGGCAGGTTGGTGCCACCGCCGTTATCCTCGATCACCACCTCCGGATAGAAGTGCTGAACGCAGCGGCTGTAATCCCCTGCCTTGAAGGCGCTGAAGCGGGTCTGGTAGCCCACCAGCTTGCACGCATAGCTCTTGCCGCCGTTGGGGTTCTCTGCCACATAGCTCCAGTCCTGCTCCCAATAGATGGGCAAGGCACCGGCGCCCTTGTCGTCAAACACCTTCATATTCTTGCAACCCAGCACTTCGTCGGATGGCACCGCCACTCCGAGGTAGTTGGCAAACTCGCGGTAGTAGTTGATGCGATTCTGGGACTGGGCGTGCTCGACCGGACCGCCGCACTCCACCCCACCGTTGATGATCTGGGTAGTGACCCCGAAGCCCGGCACCAGACCGTTCTGCTTGTCATGGTCATTCGGCTGCCAGGTGCCATCGATGACATGGAGCATGGAGGGCTTGGGCGGCTGCGGATAGGTATAGAAGAACACCGCACTGGCGAGGTTCAGCCAGGTGTCGGCCACCAGATCGGGGCGGTCGAGCAGGGTGCGCACCGTGCCGAACATCGCCTCGGAGAAGGGGCCGTAGTTGTAGTTGTAGGAGAGCTGTTTGGCGCCGCGACCAAAGTAGCTCTTGAACTCGCCATTGTCGAACGTACCGCACGGCCACTGCTGACCCTGCCACACATCGGAACGGCACTCGGCGTTGTAACCGCCGCGCATGGTCTCATTCCATCCCATCTCGCGTACATAGACCAGCGCCTGACGCCACTCGGCCTCCGGGCGCCAGTTTTCATGGCCGCCTGTCTCCTGGGCGAAGTGGGCGAACATGGTTGCCAACGTCTTGCGGCAGATAGCATCGGCATCGCGGCCATCACTGTAGTCGCTGCACAGGGCTGGGAACTTGGCCGCCGCCTGCAACAGGCCGCGATAGGTGTACTCGGGGGCGCGCAGCGGGAAGAGGTAGTTGAACTGACCCTCGCTCAGCAGGCTTTCGACCCGCTTGACGTTGCCCGGGTTGTCGGCACGGCCCGGCTGCACCGCCTCGACCACCAGATTGTCACGGGTAGCGATGGAAGCCTTGACCGCTTCCATCGCCGGGAAGTCGGTCAGCGCCTTCTCTTTGGCATCCAGCTCGGCCTGGCTCATATAGACGGGGGTGGTGCTGCCATCCGGCGGGGTTGGCGTCGGCGGATTGGGCTTGTCATCGCCGCCGGTATCCGGCGGGGTCACTTCCCCTTCGCCAACAAGCTTCCACGGGGTATCCCACTCATTGGCGGCCGCCATGCCCGGAGTCTGCCCCGGGTTGACCCACCACTTGGCCTCAAAAACCTGGCCGTTGTAATTGACCTGGCTGCCGCCCGGATAGGATTTGTTGATGTCGTATGCCTCGGCCGCCCACAGGTGGCCGCTCAGCATCATGCTGGCAAGCAGAAGGGTGATGCGGTTTTTTTTCATTATTGTTGCTCTCTATGGTTTTGTGGCAAAAGGCAGAACCCGCCTGAACAGGCTCCGCCATCTTCATCATGGACTCAACCTAAGGGCAGCTTGCCGCCCCGACATCCAGCCAGACATCGTGCTTGCCCGGCTCGTTGCCTTGAGTCCACCACTTGGCCTTCCACTGACGGCCGTTGTGGTTGGTCAGCTCCCCGCCGTTGTAGGCAACGGTCGCGCTCCAGCCCAGCTCAACCTGACTCGCCAGCGCCCACTGATCGGCGGCGCGGCCCGGTTCATTGCCCTGAGTCCAATACTTGGCACGCCATACCAGCTGGTTGTGGCTCACCTTGTCACCGCCGTTGTAGACCTTGCTGGCCTGCCATGCGGGAACGTTGGCCGCTTCCGGATCTGTGGTGTTGCAAGAGCCGTCGACCACGGGCGCCAGCGTCAGCACGACGCGCCCTTCGCTCTGATGTACCCCGTCCGAGACGCTCACACTCAGCTCATGCTGCTCACTAGTGGTGACAGCCGGCGGTAGCAGACGCAGGCTGGCACTGGTCTCGCCTTCTACCTGCCAGCCCGTCGGGAAGTGCCAGCGGTAGCTGAGCGCATCGCCCTCGGGATCGCTCGCCTCGGCAGTGATGGTCAGCCACTCACCGCCGACGCTGCCAAGCTGCGCCGGTACGGTCACTACCGGAGGCTGGTTCTCAACCACGCCCTGCTCCAGCGGCCGCCCGTTGACGGTAAAGGAGAGTGTCTGCTGCGGTGGCAACAAGCTCTGCTGTACCAGTGTCTGGCCACGGCACTGGATAGTGGCGCGACCGGGCTCGCTGGCGGTGGGCAGGTTGATGTGGAACTTGTTCATGACACTGCTGGATGCTCTGTGATTGGCCAGCCTGAAGCGCTGCAGACCATCGCGGGTCTCCACCTGCAACTGGCAGTCATTGCCGGACAGGGTGTTGCTGTCATCCGGATAGGTGAAGCCGTAAGCGCCGTGCAGAGCCGGATAGATGTAGCTGCGCAGGGCTCCTTGCGGATCGTAATAGCCTACCAGGGTGGTCACCGGCACGCCGAACTGCTCGGGCTTGCGCGCAACCTTGGTATCGATGGGGGAGACCTCCACCCAGCTCTGGCCATCCGAGGTGAAGCTCTTCTTGAAGCCCCGGTTCACCACAATTTCCTTGCCGTTAATAAAGAGGCGACTGTTGTAACCGGCCCCGTGATCGATGGTCAGACTGCGCCCACGGTTGTCCGCAGAGGCAATCGGCACCCGGATATCACGAGTCCAGCGACCGTCCCACATGGCGACCCTGACCAAGCCGTAATCCGCCAGCAGGGCACTCAGTCCGGCCTCGCTCAGGGCATCCATGGGGGCATCGACCTTCTCGATCCCCTCGATTGTGTGCTGATAGGGCTCCATCCTGGCCGTCGCACTGTTCCACTTGCTAAAGCCGGTGGCCGAGTTGGCATCGAACACCGCCTTGCTCTCCAGGAAGCGCTGGATGATGGCGGCCGAATTGGGGGTATAGAGGGTGAAACGGTTGGCGCCAGAGAGGGGGCTGCCGCCCGCCATCGCATCGTAGCCAAACTTGCGGCCATCGAACGGTGGCTGGCACTGGCCATCCAGACAGGCATCCTCATTGGTGCGGGTCGGCGAGAAGTTGGGGATGAAACGGTGTTTGTCACTGTCCCAGCCCCAGCTGGAGTTGAGCTGATCGGCACTGCGATGAACCGAGCCACGGAAGCCATCCACATAGTGGCCAAGGCCGAAGTTATGGCCCACTTCGTGGCTGAACTCGTTGCCCAGCGAATCATCCAGTGTGACGATGCCACCGCCACCTGACCCACCGTGCACCTGAACCCCATTGGCATATTTGCCGCGGCTGTTGTGCGCCGTCAGCTGGGCCACCACAAAGGGATGGCTCCCCTCCCCTTCACCGGCACTGCTGTTGATGCCGTAGTTGGCATTGTCGATACCGTGGGAGATAAGCTCCTTGCCGATGCGCTGGCGCATGGTGCCGCCATGCCAACCCCCCTCGCTCGGGTCAAAGTCGGTCAGCAATGTGCCGTTGGGCAGCATCACCTCAGGCAGGGAGAGCGGTGCATACTGACTGACAATCATCCGGCTGGCCGGAATGGTCTGGAAGTATTCGCGATGGGCCTCCTTGTCATTGGCAAAGGCAAAGCGCTCCCGTGGTGTGGTGAGCATGCCGATGTCAATGGTGTGCAACAGCAGCTCGCCGGGGGCGCCGACCTTGATGTCACGCAGTTCACCACTGAGATTGCCCTGACGAACGGAGAGGTTCAGTCCGGGCAGGATCCACTCTGCGGGCAGCTCGCCACTCCAGGTATCCGGGGCATAGGTGATGCGGTTGTTCTCCAGCTCCCCCTCACGGAACCACTGCCCCTTGGCAAACTTGAACTGCAGGGTCTGGCCACGGGAGACGGTCACCTGTCGCTCGCCATAGAAAGCAGTCGAGTTATAACCAGCGCTGGAGCGGATCCGCACCATCTTGCCCTCCAGCTCCGGGCTCACGGGCAGGTAGATATCCCGAACCCAGCGGCCGTCGGCGGTCTGGATCTCCACCAGCGCACGCCCAGTCAGCCGCTCCTTGAGGAAGGCGCCGCTCTTGTCGCTCAGTTTGGCCAAATCAGCACTGCTGCTGATGATGGCAGTGCTGCCGCTCTCCGGGACGAAGCTCACTCCGCCTTCGGGAACCCCCGCGAGATGGTAGACCGTCTCGGGCAGCGCCGATGGCGGTGACAAGGTCAGGGTGCCAAGCAGCTTGCCGCTGCCGTCACGGACCTCCACCGTCATGGGGGTCACCCCGTTGGCCTGGAGCGGTTGCACCAGCAGCAGGCTCTTGCGCAGGCTGGTCAGGATGGGTTGGCGATCCCCCTCCTTGGGATGGGAAGGCAGGATCTGGCTCTGGGCAAACTGCACGCTGGCACCCAGGCTACCCGCCAGATCGCTTTGCGGGGTCGTGTCATTGAATATCAGGGGCGAGGTGGTGGCAGACAGGGGGCCAGCCGCTAGGGTTGCCATGATGAGGGCAGCGATTCGGGTCACATTTGTGGTCATTGTCGGGTTCTCGTTCATATTGCTACCGGGAATGAGGGGCATGTCGCCATGCCCCGTCATCGGTGAGGAGGCCTCAGTTACAGCTTGCTGCCCCGATATCCAGCCAGACATCGTGCTTGCCCGGCTCATTGCCCTGAGTCCACCACTTGGCCTTCCACTGACGGCCGTTGTGGTTGGTGAGATCCCCGCCGTTGTAGGCAACGGCAGCGTTCCAACCCAGATCAACCTGACTCACCAGCGCCCACTGATCGGCGGCGCGGCTCGGCTCATTACCCTGAGTCCAGTACTTGGCCTGCCATACCAGCTGGTTGTGGCTCACCTTGTCACCGCCGTTGTAGACCTTGCTGGCCTGCCATGCGGGAACGTTGGCCGCTTCCGGGTCGGTGGTGTTGCAAGAGCCCCCCTCACCGCCTTCGTTGACTAGCGTGACGGTGAGACGGGTGGCCGCGTTGGCATCGAGTGCGCCATCGGAGACGGTCACAGAGAGGTCATAACCGGTTTCAACATCCACCGCCGGGCCGGTGACCACCAGGGTGGCGCTGTTCTGGCCGGTCGCCGTGATACCGGCAGGCACTTGCCATTGATAGATCAGCTCGTCGTCGTTGGGGTCGGATGCCTTGGCAGTGATGGTCACCTGCTTGCCCTCTTCCACCTTGACGCTGGCAGGCAAAGTCACCACCGGAGGCAGGTTGGGCTGCGGCGCCTTGTTGGTCACCACCACCTGATCCCTGGCGGTCAGTTGATGGTCATCGGTCACCGTCAGCTCGAACACCAGATTGATGTCGGCGGACACTGCATCGAGTACAACCCGGGCCTTGGCCTGAGTGGCATCAAGTAGAGCGGCCTGCGGGCCGGAGACCTGCTTCCAGCTATAGGTGAGGGTGCCATTTTCCGGGTCGTGAGACGCGGAGCCGTTCAACGTCACCTCGGTCGGGCCGGTGACACTCAGATCGCTGCCCGCATTGGCAACCGGCGGCTTGTTGGCTGGCGGAGTGACCCCTTCGCCGTGACCGAGACCTTCATGCATGGCGTTGAGGATGTCGCCATTGTCGGCATCGATCTCCCAGGAGAAGAGCCCGCCCAGCTTGTTGGCCAGCACGTATTGGCCTTTCGCCTTGACCGAGCGCTCGTCGTCATAGGTGATCAGCTCGCCGGTGGAGGGCTTGAACAGGGTCGCCGCTTCGGCAGTCTCGTCGTAGTTGTACTCCCAGCCTGCGCCCATATGGCTGTTAACGATGTGGCGATAATCCAGCACGCCATCTTCCCAGGTGCCCTTGATCTTTCCGGTGGCGGTGCCGGTGAAAGGATCGTTGCCCTGATAGCCGCTCACCCCTTTCCAGCCGCGACCGTAGGCGGCGGCACCGATCACCAGCTTCCCGGAGTCGACCCCCTGCGCTAGCAGTTGCTGCACCGCTGCATCAGTGTTGTAGCGCTTGTTGGCCGAGCCGTTGGTAGCCTGATAGAGGTTGGCCTGATGACCCAGGGAGGTATTGCTCCAGGCACCGTTGTAGTCGTAACTCATCACGAAGAGGTGGTCCATGTACTGCTGGGCAGCCTTGTAATCCACATCCTCAATCTTGTCGTAACCGGCACCGATGGCGGAGGTGAGCTGATAGGTGCGACCGGTCTCGGCCTCCAGCTCGTCGAGCATGGCGCGCAGATCCTTCATGATCAGCACATAGGTTTCACCATCTTTGGTCTTGTCCCCCAGATTGGGGTTGGCACCGTCGCCGCCCGGGAACTCATAGTCGATATCGACACCGTCGAAGAACTTCCAGGTCTGCAGGAACTCCTTGACCGAGGCGACGAACACGTCACGCTTGGCCTTGTCATGCATGAAGAAGAAGGGGTCGGAAAGGGTCCAGCCACCGACGGAGGGGAGGATCTTCAGGTCCGGATAAGCCTGCTTGAGAGCCATCAGATTGCCGAAGTTGCCCTTGTAGGGCTCATCCCAGGCGACCAGTGACCCCTGCCCTTTTTGCAGCGCAGCCCAGGGATCGTGAATGGCGACCTGGAAATCCTTGCGCCCGGCACAGGCACGTTGCAGCGCCTGGAAGCTGCCGGCAATCTCTTTGAGGCTGTCGTTGAGGCCATCACCGCCACAGATCGGGGTGAAGCCATAGAGGATATGGGTCAGGTTCTGGGCTGGCAGCTTGTCCACGGTGAAGTTGCGATCATAGACCCCCCACTCCACATAGTAGGTGCCGACCACCTTGCCGGATTTGTTGACGTAAGGCTTGTTGTGCTCCTGCAGGGCTGGCTTGAGCGGTGCGAGGTGGCTGCCATCAGTATCGGCGACCACGATCTCCTTGGCATCAGACAGGGTGCAGCCATCGCCGTTGCACAGCGCGACCTGCATCTGATAGCGGCCCCCCTTGTGCACCTTGAAGGTGGCGGTACCCGCGGCGGAAGAGGGACCGGACCAGACTTCCTTGCCATCCAGAAGCACCTTGGCACTCTGGCCGATATCGCCGTTCCAGAGATTCCAGGTGACGGTCACATCGGCGCCATCCTTCACCTTGACCAGCTCGTTATAAGCGGTCGCGGACTGGTTGACTTCGACGATGGCAAACTTGGTGGGGCCCCAACCGATGGCGGGTTTGCCGGGAGCTGCCGCATAAGCGGCGGAGGAGGCGAGCAGGGTGCCGACCATCATAGCCAGCAGTGAAGGTTTTGGACTTAGCATATTGCTTTCCTTTTCGTTATTGGAAAAACGAAAGGGCAACGCAACACGACAGGTGACACAAAAACGGCCACCCCTTGGCAAAGGCAGCCTGCATACTACTGTGGTGGCCCCGCTATCCTAGGTCGTCTTGACCCTTAGACCGGAAGCTTTGCGTCCCGACTTTTCAATCGGTTTGCCCTTGTCACAACGTTATTTCTGGCGATAAATAATCGCCGATTGACTGTAGGGTAATTCTGATAAGTAAGCAAATCGGACCATTGCCAGCCCACCAGTTACCAACCCCGACAATTACCCACTTTCAAGAAATTAATGTTTAAAAAACAGCCGGATATGCAGACCTAATCTCATCACCTCCAACCAGATACCTCACACCATTTTTTTGATCTGCATCACACCAAATTGAGAAAAATCAATGAGTAAGAACAATATGCGACAAAAGACCCATCTGTATCGCAACTAATGAATTTATAATCGCCGCTTTGCATGGCCAGCAGGTGTCTTCATGCCCAGCGAATTGCCCTCACGCACCCGGTTATCCAGATACGACAAATTTGTTCGTTTGACGATTTATGCCTTGCCACTGGCCGGAATGGTCTGGCTTATTAACAGCCTCAATGGCTGGCAAAGGGCAACGTGCGGCACAGATGCCAGCTATCGGGGAGAGCATTAATCACTAGCTCGGAAGGGCTGCTTTGCAGGCACAAAAGAGAATCTGGGTGGGGAAACCGGTTGGCAGACCCGCCAGAATGTGGCGAAGCGGGGAGAAAAAACGGGGCATGACTGGCATGCCCCGCCACCATTCAATGCTTATTTACAACTGGCGGCTCCCACATCCTGCCAGACGTCGTGTTTGCCGGGCTCATTGCCCTTGGTCCAGTACTGCGCCTTCCACTGACGACCGTTATGGGTGGTGAGCTCGCCACCGTTGTAGGCCACATTGGTATCCCAACCCAGTTGCACCTTGCTCACCAGCAACCACTGATCCGCGGTGCGGCTAGGCTCGTTGCCCTGGGTCCAGTACTTGGCCTGCCACACCAGTTGGTTATGGCTCACCTTGTCGCCGCTGTTATAGGTGCTTGCCGCTTTCCAGACTGGCCAATTGACCGCATCCGGATCGGTCGCCGTGCAACCACCGCTGCTGCTGGCCGGCTTGACCGTCAGACGGGTTGCCGCACTGGCATCCAGTCCGCCGTCGGAGACGGTGACGCTCAGGTCATAGCCGGTGTCGCTGGTGACGCTCGGGCCAGTCACCACCAGGGTGGCGCTGCTCTGACCCGTTGCGGTGATGCCTGCCGGCACACTCCACTGATAAGTGAGTGGATCACCGTTCGGATCGGAGGCGGTCGCCTTGATGGTCACCTGCTTGCCCGCCTCCACAGAGGCCGTGGCAGGTAGACTCACCACAGGCGCCAGATTGGCCTGCGGCGCCTTGTTGGTCACCACCACCTGATCCTTGGCACTCAACTGCTGATCATCGGTCACCGTCAGCTCGAACACCAGATTGATGTCGGCGGACACGGCATCGAGTACAACACGGGCCTTGGCCTGAGTGGCATCGAGCAGGGCAGCCTGCGGCCCGGAGATCTGCTTCCAGCTATAGGTGAGGGCGCTGTTTTCCGGATCGTGGGAGGCTGAACCATCCAGCGTCACCTCGGTCGGGCCGGTCACCTTGAGGTCACTGCCCGCGTTGGCCAGCGGCGGCTTGTTGATAGGTGGAGTCGTCCCCTCGCCATGGCCCAGCCCTTCATGCATGGCGTTGAGGATGTCGCCGTTGTCGGCATCGATCTCCCAGGAGAAGAGGCCACCGAGCTTGTTGGCCAGCACATACTGCCCCTTGGCCTTGACCGAGCGCTCGTTGTCATAGGTGATGAGATCGCCGGTCGCCGCCTTGAACAGATAGGGCGCCTCGGCCACCTCGTCGTAGCCCTTCTCCCAGCCAGCCCCCATCCGGTTGTTGACGATGTCGCGGTAATCCACCACCCCGTCCTCCCAGGTGCCTTTCACCTTGCCGGTCGCCTTGCCGGTGAAGGGGTTGTTGCCCTGATAGCCGCTCACGCCAGTCCAGCCACGGCCATACATGGCGGCACCGACCACCAGCTTGCCGGGGTCAACCCCCTGCGCCAGCAGCTGATTGACCGCCTTGTCGGTGGTGTACTTGGTATCGGGGTCCCAGCTCGCTGCATAGAGGTTGGTCTGGTGACCCAGCTCGGTGTTGCTCCATGCGCCGTTGTAGTCGTAGGTCATCATGAAAATGTGGTCCATGTAGGGCTGGGCCGCCTTGTAGTCCACATCCTGGATCTTGTCGCCCCCCGCTCCAATGGCGGAAGTTAGCTCATACTGGCGACCAGTCTCGGCCTCCAGCTCGTCGAGCATGGCCCGCAGCTCCTTCATCAGGGCCACGTAGGTGGCACCATCACTCGGGCTGCCCAGTTTCGGGTTGGCACCCTGTCCGCCCGGGTACTCCCAGTCGATATCCACACCGTCGAAGAACTTCCAGGTCTGCAGGAACTCTTTCACCGAGCCGACAAACACATCGCGCTTGGTTTTGTCACCGAGGAAGTAGAAGGGATCGGAGAGGGTCCAGCCACCGACCGAGGGGAGGATCTTGAGATTCGGATAGGCCTGCTTGAGCGCCATCAGGGCGCCAAAGTTGCCCTTGTAGGGCTCATCATGGGCGGTGAGGTTGCCTTGCGGCATCTGGATGGCGGCCCAAGGATCGTGCATCGCCACCTTGAAGTCGGCCCGGCCGGCACACGCCCGTTGCAGTGCCTGGAAGCTCCCTTCGATCTCCTTGAGGCTGTCGTTGAGGCCATCCCCACCGCAGATGGGGGTGAAACCATAGAGGATATGGGTCAGGTTCTGGGCCGGGATCTTGTCCACTGTGAACTTGCGGCCATAGACTCCCCACTCCACATAGTAAGTCCCTACAACCTTGCCGGACTTGTTGGCGTAGGGCTTGTTGTTCTCCTGCAGCGGAGCCTTGAGTGGCGCCAGATGGCTGCCATCGGTATCGGCGACCACGATCTCCTTGGCATCAGAGAGGGTACAGCCATCGGCGTTGCACAGCGCCACCTGCATCTGGTAGCGCCCCCCTTTCTTCACCTTGAATTTGGCGCTGCCCGCTGCGGTGGAGGGGCCGGACCACACCTCCTGACCATTGAGCAATACCTTGGCACTCTGGCCCAGATCGCCGCTCCAGAGGTTCCAGTTCACCTCCACATCGGCGGCATCCTTCACCTTGACCAGATTGTTGTAAGAGGTTGCCGCCTGATCGACTTCCACAATGGCAAATTTGGTGGGACCCCAGCCGATGGTGGGTTTGCTCGGAGCGGCCGCATAAACGCCGGATGAGGCAAGCAGGGAGCCGACCATCATGGCCAGCAATGTGGGTTTTGGACTTAGCATATTGTTTTCCTTTACGTTATGGACAAACGAAAGGGCGACACAACACGACAGACAGCACAAACACGACTACCCCTTGGCAAAGGCAGTCAACATAACACTGTGGTGGCCCCGCTATCCCAGATCAACAGCGCCTTTAGACCGGAGGCTTTGCGTCCCGACTTTTCAATCGGTTTGCCCTTGTCACAACTTTATTTTCGGCGATAACTAATCGCAAATTAACTCTATGGCAATTTATATAACTACGCAAACAAGACTATTATCCTCCCCTGCTAGCCATACCTGCCGCTTGGTCGCTGCATCATGCGTCACCTTTAAAATAGAAGGGAAAACTCAGTCGAAACAAGCAAATAAATAATTGATAAATAAACCCTTTTAAATCGAGCACAGATAAATAAGAAAAAGATCAACATCTGATAGCAGAGCACAACAAGAGATAGTCCCGCCCGAACTGCTGCAGCAAAATTTAAAGTTAATTAATTGCATAAAAAATCAAACCCCGCCCACACCATCACCTCCCTCCTGCCATCCTTGGTGATCCAGACTCAACGAATTTGTTTATCTGACCTGCCGAGATAACAAACACACAATCCGGTCATAATGTAAGCAACTGGATAGACAGACATACGCAGTTGTTTATTTTTATTGGCATTTTTATATAATGCGCGCACGTCCCAGTGGCACAGCTGGATAGCGCGCGCCCCTCCTAAGGGCGAGGTCGCAGGTTCGAATCCTGCCTGGGACGCCACCAATCCCCCTTTCGCATTCACTCATCTCGTTGACGATGGGGACAGCGTCTAGCAGCACTCTGCTTGCGCCATCAAAATTTTCACCGAGTCACAAGCAACTGTATTCGTACGGCATTCGGCATATGCCCTCTCTCTGATAGACTGCTTCTCTTTGGCTGAGCCTTCGAGCAAAGCCAGCTGCTTCATCTTGCAAAGGAGTGTTGGATGTCCGGTTGTTCCTCGTGGGATAGATCCACCGGTTTTGCCTTGCTGACCATTGTGCTGTGGGCCTCGCTGGCGGCGCTGACGTCACGAGTCACCAGCGTGTCACCGCTGGTACTGGTCGGGCTGGTGCTGTTTTTCTGCGGGGTCGGGGCCTTGCCGTTCTGGCGCCAATGGCGTGCTCGTCCGATTACCTGGCTGGTGACGGTTGCGGCATTGCTGCTCTACCATCTGCTGCTCTTTATGAGCTTTCGTCATGCCCCGGTGCTGGAAGCAAACCTCATCAACTACCTCTGGCCGCTCTGCATCATTCTGTTCACCCCGCTGTTGTTGCCAGGCCATCCACTCCATGCCCGTCACCTGCTGGCTGGCGCCTTTGGTCTCGCGGGCTCCATGCTGGTGATGGTCAATGGCGAGCTGCAACTGCAGCAGGCCTATCTGCCGGGATACCTGCTGGCACTGGGCGCGGCAGTCGTCTGGGGAGCCTACTCGGTATTATCACGCCGTCTGCCGCCAGCCCCCGCCGTGGTCACTGCGGCAGCCTGCCTGCCCGCAGGTTTGCTGGCGCTGCTGCTTGCCCGTCTGCTCGAAGGGCCTCTGCCGCTCGCGCAGCTCCCCACCAGTGACTGGCTCCTCATCATCGGGCTGGCGCTGGGCCCCATGGGGGCGGCCTTCGTTACTTGGTATCTTGCACTGCGAGACGGCGATCCTCGCCGGATCGGGGCGCTTGCCTACCTGACACCGCTGCTGAGCACCTTGCTGCTGGTGTTGCTCAATGGTGAAGCGCTCACCCCGCGCCATCTTCTGGCCGGAGCACTTATTATGGGCGGCGCCCTGCTCGGTATGCTGGGCCAACGTAATAGCGCGCAGGCTTCCTCATCCAGTTAAATCGGCAACATGGGGCCACTTGACCCGCCTTGTCATAAAAGCGCCATCATCCCTGTTTAGGCTCGGGCCATGCTCCCCCATGGTCTGCGCTGACAGGAATAACCCCGTGAAAATCGCCCACTACGCCTCCCTCTCCTCCCTGGTTCTGCTACTGGTCGCGGGAGGACAGGCACTGGCTCTCTACCACGGCTGGCAACAGCTTGCCCGTACCAGTCAAGCCCAGCGCCAGCACGAAACGCTGCAACAACTGGTGACCATTACCCTGCAAAACAGTCTGCGTGACTACCTCAACAGCGGCGATCCGCAGCAACTGACCGCGGCAGAGAAGATCCGCCAGCAAGCGCTCTCCTCGCTGGCCGCTCAGGATGATGCCGTGGCGGCCCCGCTCAAACAGCAACTCGAACAGATGGCGCAGCGCATCGCTCACGACTATCAGGCCGCAGGCAAGCTCTCGGGCAACAGCCAGCTGTTGCTGCAACATGCGGAGAGTGAACTGGGCAGCCAGGCCATGGCACTGATCCGCTATGGGGAGCAAGGCGCCAGCACGGAACAATCTGCTGCGGCACAACAATATCGCCGCGGTGCAGCCGAGATCCTGGCGGGCCTGCCGCGCCTCGCCCATTTGCGCCAAAGCTATATGGAGCAAGGCAATGAGAAGCTGCTCGAAGGGATCCGCTTCGAGCTGGAGGCACTGCAAAAACAGGCGCAAGCGCTGCAAGCCTTGCCGCTGCTCGGTCTGTATGAAGAGGCGCCCGCCGATGAGTTCACTCTGGGGGAGCCGGTGCGAAAGGAGCTGGGGGATCAACCGCGCAGTGAATTACGCTCGTTGCTGGGCCGCTATCCGCAGGAGCTGGCCAACAGCCGCACGGCGCTACAACAGCAACAGGCTGGCCGCCAGACCGTGCAGCAAGACATCATGGCGATGTTGCAAGCGACCAGACAGATGGGGGAACAACTTGCCCGCGAGCGGCAAGCCGTCAATCAGGAGCTGGCCACCATCATCGGCACGCTGGCGCTCTGCCTAGTGGTGGTTGCCCTGCTGTTTTCGCTGGTGCAACGACGCTGGCTGCTCGCCCCCTTGTTGCGACTGCGCGGAGCCTTTCTGCAGCTCGATCAGACGGGGCAGGCCGAGCCGTTGCCTGCCGGGCACGATCGCAACGAGCTGACCGATATTGTTGCCAGCTACAACCGGCTAATCGGTCGCCTGCACCAGGACCAGCAACAAAAAGAGGGACAGCTGTCAGCGGTATCCCTCAGTCTGCAAGGGATGGTCAGTCAGGTTGACGAGATCCACCACAGCACCCGCACTACCGAACAGGTGGTCGACGAGAGCGGCCAGATGATGGATGAGCTGAACCAGCTGGCCGGAGAGGTCCATCAGGTCGCCGCCGACATCGCCCGGCATGCCCACCATAACGAACAGGCGATGAGCCAGAGCGAAGATCTGGTGGGTAGCATGCTGCACGCCACTCATCAGACCGGACTGGCGATTGACGAGAGCGATGAGGCGCTGCAAGCACTCACCCGCTCGGTTGCCGATGTAACGGCCATTGTCGATGTGATCGGTCATATCGCTCAGCAGACCAACTTGCTGGCCCTCAACGCCGCCATCGAGGCGGCTCGCGCAGGGGAACAGGGACGCGGCTTTGCGGTGGTCGCCGATGAAGTGCGCCATCTCTCGGCCAATACCCAGCAGTCCCTCAACCAGATCACCGATATTCTGGGACGTCTGACCCAATCCGGTGAACAGCTTGGTGCCGTGCTGAACCGGATCACCAGCGAGTCAAGCCGCCAGCGGGCGCAGGCTGAACAACTGCGCCAGACCACCCAGGCGGTGCGGGAGATCGCCCGCAACACCGCAGTGATCGCCCTGCAGGGCGCCGACAACGCCAAAAGTCAGGAACACAAGCTGGCCAGTTTTGCCGATTTGATCGCCCGTATTCATCAGCATGCCCGTCAGGTGAGTCAGCTCTCTGTACAGGTCTCATCCCATATCCATCATCAGGCGCAACAGATCCCCCGGATCCTTGGTCAGCAAGGCTGACCCCTATTCGCGCCGCATCCCACCAGATCACTTTCCCTCAACCAGAGGGAAAGTTTTTTTGTAGCACAAAATTATCTGTTACCGGCAGGTTAACTGACCCCTCTTCACCCGTATCGGATGAAAACCCGCGCTGGCGCTGGCTACAGCCTCAAGAAAACGCTCTCATCACCGTGATACCTGCCATGAGGCTGTTTACAACCTTGCCCATGATTATTTGCACTCGGTCATACTTTTGAAATGTTGAGGGAACTTTTCATTGATATTTCGCACCGCGAACGTACTCTTGGAGTTGTCCGGTAGCCAAGAATCGGAACACAAAAAAACAACATGTGATGATCAGGACTGCCAACGACGAGATGTGCCAAGACATCCGGGTTTGCAGGTAACCGAGAGAAGATTTTTTTGCCCTTCGGGGTTTTGATTGCAATGCCAATACCGAGCGGTAGGCCTGATGCCAACTGCCGGAAAAAAGCTAAGTCCATAAAATCAGGAGCAATAAAATGGAAAAAGTGATCTTCAAGCGCGCCGCTTTGAGTGCCGCTGTGGTAGCCGCTCTGGTCGCCCCCGGTATGGCGTTGGCAGCTCAGGATATGATGAGTCCGGATTACGGCCAATCCTATGAAACCTTCGTGAAAGACTCCAAACTGACCGGTGGTCTGTTCTACTTCCAGCGTGATCGTCAGCGCATCGATGGTGACCCGACTGCCGCCAAGAAAGAAGGCAAGTACCAGTCCAACCTGAGCCATGCCACCGTTCAAGCCGCTCTTAACTTCAACTCCGGTTATGCCTGGGACACAGTAGGTCTGGATCTGGGCGGCTTCGGTGCTTATGACCTGGCCGTTACCGAAAATCACCCGGTCAACCAGGAGAACGAATTCTCCTTCGCTGGCCGCACCTGGGGCAACAACGCCAAAGATGGCTCCCCTGAAGGTGGTTTCAGCCTCTCCAACGCAGCGATGAAGCTGAAATTCCTGGACGGCGGCATCACTGCCAAGGGTGGTTATACCCAGCTGTATGTCCCTGGCCAAATCGGTGTTAACTGGTCTTATCAGCCGGGTACCTATCGTGGTGGTCAAGTCGAAGGTAACTTCGGCGGCCTCTACCTGACCTACGCCATCGCTGACGAGTACAAGGCCCCCTGGTACAAAGAGACTCAGGTCTTCTCCCGTGCCAAAGCGTGGATGGATCCGTTCGCTGATGAAAACGTCATCGACTACATCCACGGTATCGCAGCCCGTTACACCTTCGAAAATGGCACTGCTGTGACCGGTTCTTTCGGTCAGTCCGAAGGCTACATGGATAGCTACCACTTCAAACTGGCTCACAAGTTTGACGTACTGGGCGGCCTCTCCACCAGCTACCAATTCTACGGTTCCGAGACCGAGACCTACACCAAGGGCGCTTCCCAGATCGAGACTTATGACGGTCTGGCATGGCAACAAGCTCTGACAGCCGCCTGGGGCATGGGCCCGTACGGCTTCCGTCTGGAAGGTCTGTGGACCAAGGCTGAAGGTGCGGAAGGCAACTACCTGCCTCGCCTGACCCGTGGCTACGCCAACTCCCAGGGCGCCAACGAAATTTGGTGGGATTCCCGCTCCGACTGGAACGCCAACAACGAAAAAGCGCTGTTCTTCGGTGTAACCCGCTCTCTGGATGATCTGGTTGGTGCTCCTGGCTGGTCCGTCGGTGTATCCGGTGCTTACGGTTGGGATATCGAAACCGGTCAAGGCAAGAAAGCAGCCAACGGTGAAGATACCGAATGGGCAGCCAACTTCGATGTCACCTATACCGTGCAGGATGGCAAGCTGAAAGGCACCCTGTTCAAACTGCACTACACCGACTACAACAACGACATCAGCCAGGGCGGCGGTTGGACCGATTACCCCAACATCTTCGCCTCCGAGCACGACGTCAAGTTCCACATCATCATGCCGCTTACCTTCATGTAATCAGGCAAGACGATGTCAGCAAACCGGGCCACTTGGCCCGGTTTTCTTTTTGCCGGTTGGCAGGCTAACATGCGAGCCGGATAAGGGTTTTATCCACTCACCTGCCAGTACGCTTTGTCAACAGTCACAAGGACGCCATCATGCCCCGTTTTGTTCTGATCACCGGTTGTTCCAGCGGTATTGGCCTCGCTGCCGCGCAAGCGCTCGGGCAGCACGGTTTTACCGTGATCGCCTCGGCGCGCAAGGCGGAAGATGTGGCCCGTCTGCAACAACAGGGATTGCTGGCGGTACAACTGGATCTGGCGGACCCAGCTTCCATCGAGCTGGGTGCCAGTGCGGCGCTCCATCTGGCAGGCGGGCGCCTCTATGGCCTGTTCAACAACGGCGCTTATGGCCAACCCGGGGCGCTGGAAGATCTGCCCACCGAGGCGCTCAGGGAACAGTTCAATACCAACCTGTTTGGCTGGCACCATCTGATCCGTCAGGTGCTGCCGCCGATGCTGGAGGCCAAAGAGGGTCGGATAGTACAGAACAGCTCGGTACTGGGGCTGGTTGCCATGAAGTATCGCGGCGCCTACAACGCCAGCAAATTTGCGCTGGAAGGCTATAGTGACACCCTGCGCCTCGAACTGGCGGGCAGCGGGGTACATATCAGCCTGATTGAACCGGGTCCTATCGATACCCGTTTTCGTGCCAATGCCCGCAGCGCCTTCTTGCGCCACATCGATCCGGCCCAGAGCCGTCATCAGTCGGCCTACCGTCAGACCCTGACGCGGCTGGAAAAAGAGGGGGCCACCAGCGGCTTTACCCTCTCCAGCGAAGCCTGCATCCCGCCGCTGTTCCATGCGCTGACCCACGCCCATCCCAAGGCACGCTATCCGGTGACCACTCCGACCCGGCTGTTTGCCTTCTTGCGACGGGTATTGCCCACTCGCTGGCTCGACAAACTGCTGGCCAAATCGGCCTGATCCCGTGATGGGCGGCAAACATCCTGCCGCCCGGATTGGGTTAGCTGTATAGCGGCATCACCAACCTGGTTTTACCCTCTCTTCAATAGTGCTCGCCATTGCTGTAGTAGGCACTCTTGACCAGAGGGATAACCTGCACAACCACATAAGTCTGCTCCCCCAACACCTGCTTCAAATGGCGCGTGATAAGGCGCGCAGCGGCGTCCTGCATCTCTTGTGGCCGCTCGAACCAGTGCAGCTCGACAAACGGAAAACCCGCCTCTGGCTCGCCGTTGCGTATCCAGCAGCTATCAATCTGCTCCATGGTGACAAACTCCGGCTTGCCGCCGGTCAGCTCGCAAAGGTCGGCCAGCAGCGGGCCGCTCACCTGTTGCAGGGTATCGAGCGTCACGGCGCGAAAACGAAGATGGGGCATGGCAAACCTCTTGGTTATCTGAAATGAGGACTTATCATAGGAGTTATTGTCAGCAAGAGAAGTCACCCGGCGCATATTAAGGATCCCCATGAGATTTCATCGCACCCTCTTTGCCTTCCTGCTCTGCCTGCTGCTACCGCTGCACGCCTTTGCCGATCCCGCCTTCTATCGGGTGAGCAAGGGCAACCAGCAACACTGGCTGCTGGGCTCCATCCATGCGGGCAAGCCTTCACTCTATCCTCTGCCCGAGCCGGTGGAGCGTGCCTGGCTGCAGAGTCGCGCTCTGGTGATGGAGGTGGACATGAACAGCATCACACCGGATCAGTGGCAACAGACCGGCTCCCTCACCCGACTGGTGGATGGCAAACCGCTCAAGGATCATCTGCCTGCCGAGCTCTATCAACGGACCCTGATGGCGGGTGCCCGCTATGGCATCAACGAAGCTACCCTCGCCACCCTGCGCCCCTGGTTTGCCGCCATTACCCTGACCCAGGCCGCCATGGCCCGCTCCGACTTCAAGAGTGAGCTCGGGATAGACCAGCACTTTGCCACCCAGGCTGCCAAAGAGGGCAAACCGGTAGTGGGTTTTGAAACCCTGCTGGAGCAGCTCGGTTATCTGGCCAGCGTGGGTGACAACCAGACCCTGATGCTTGCCAGTACCCTGGATGAGCTGCCAATGCTGGAGACAGGTTTCGCCGCCGTGATGAAGGCGTGGCAGCAAGGGGATGAGGCGACGCTTATCAATCTGCTCAAGGAGGAGATGGCTCCCCCCGCGCTACAGAGCTGGATGGAGCAGACCCTGCTGGCCGAGCGCAACCACAACTGGCTGAAGAAATGGTCCACCCTGCCCAACGAGAGCTTTATCGTGGTAGGCGCCCTGCACCTTTACGGCGAACAGGGTTTGCTGGCGCTGCTGGAGCAGCAGGGGTGGCACATTACTCCACTCACCACCCCTAGCCCGGCACAAGCTCAAGAACAAAGAGTCCAGTGAGAACGATCACAGAACGAACTGGTTATTAAACAACCTGAAAGGGAGTTGATCGGGATCATCCCGGACGGGGCAAAGAGGTATTTATCATGCCTGTCATCAACCGGGTGACAGGAGCAATAAAATGGACTTTTGGCTGGACCTGATGTTTGGCAACAGCGTGGGATTGATGTCGATGCTGGTGATAATCGGCACCTTCTTGCTCATCAGCTCTTACGCGGCCTACTTCATCTACAAGGTGATGCACTCGCAACCGCCTCATTCACAGCAACCCCATTCTCAACAGCCCAAAGAGGGAAAATAATCCTCTGACCACAGGCGGCAGTTCACACTGACCGCCTGTGCTGTTTTATGGTTCGCGACTGTGATTCCCGGGACAGGATGCACCAGTGTCCATGCCGGCCCTCCCTTATCCCCCCTGCCCCTTTCCCCGTTTTCTGTGCCGGTTGCGGCCGTTATAATGGCCCCCACTTTTTCTTATGGGGAGCCTGCCGTGTCTCATAACGACGAACTCTCGCTATTCATGAATGAAGTGGCCGACGTGCGGCCCATTCGCAGCGACAATATCCATCCCCATGCGGCCAAATCCGCCCCGACCGAGGCGCAGCTCGCTCGCCGTCAGGCTGCCACCGCCGAGCAACTCGCCCTCGACCACCTCACCATGGAGGCCATCGAGATGCGCGATCCGCACGAAATCGTCGGCTTCAAGCGTGATGGGGTGCAGGAGGGGGTCTACAAGAAGCTGCGGCTCGGCAAATACGAGCTGCAGGCGAGCCTGGACTTGCACCAGAAAACCCTCAACGAAGCGCGCCAGACGCTGGTGCAGTTCATTGAGGATTGTGAAGTCCGGGATATCCGCTGCCTGCTTATCCTGCATGGCAAGGGGGAGCGCAGCACCCCGCGCGCCCTGCTGAAAAGCTATGTGAGCGCCTGGTTGCCGCAACTGCCCGCCGTCATGGCGATCCACAGCGCCGAGCGTCGCCACGGCGGCAGCGGTGCTCTATACGTGCTGCTGCGTAAAAGCGAACGCAAAAAAGCAGAAAACCGCGAACGGCACCAGAAGCGGCTCGGCTAATCCGCCGCTCGCCACCACGCCTTTGGCCCACCTGCGCTAAGGTGGTCAACGATGCAGCGGCGGTGTTAGCATCGAACGGCCCCGATCATGCCAGGTACGGGGCGGCATACCATCAGGGACGATAACAAGGACAATCCCATGTCATATCAAAAGCTTGAACAACATCAGCAGCAGATCCACCGCTTTAGCCACCTCGCCGCCATCTGCGGCTGGGATCAGGCGGCCATGATGCCGGAAGGGGGCAACAATGCCCGCGCCGAAGCGATGGCCGAACTCGGTCTGCTGATCCACCAGAAGCGCACCGCTCCCGAGCTGGGCGACTGGATTGCCAAGGCCGAGAGTGAGCCGCTCGATGAAGTGCAACGTGCCAACCTCGGCGAGATCAAGCGCCAGTGGCAAGATGCCAGCCTGCTGCCCGGTGAGCTGGTCGAAGCGCTGTCGCTCGCCGGCAGCAAGTGCGAGCACGCCTGGCGCAGCCAGCGCAAGAACAACGACTGGGCCGGTTTTGCTCCCAATCTCGAGGAGGTGGTGAAACTCTCCCGTGAAGTAGCGCAGCTGCGGGCCGATGCGCTTGGCGTGCGCCCCTACGACGCCATGCTGGCCCTCTATGAGCCGGGCATGACCAGCACACGACTTGATCAAATCTTCGGCGATCTCGCCAGCTGGTTGCCGGATCTTATCCTGACCGTGAGTGAACAACAAAAGGGCGATGCCTTGTTGCTGCCGCAAGGCCCCTTCCCCATCCCGACCCAGCAAGCGCTCGGTCAGGAGGTGATGGGACTGCTCGGCTTTGATTTCGCCCACGGCCGGCTCGATGTGAGCAGTCACCCCTTCTGTGGCGGCGTGCCGACCGACGTGCGGATCACCACCCGCTATAACGAGCAGGAGTTTGTCTCCAGCCTGATGGGCATAGTGCACGAGACCGGTCACGCCCGTTATGAGCAGGGGCTGCCGCGCCATCTGCTGGGTCAGCCGGTGGCCGAAGCGCGCTCCATGGCGATCCACGAGAGCCAGAGCCTGTTTTGCGAGATGCAGCTGGGGCATCATCCGGCCTTCCTCGCGCTGCTGGCACCACGCATTCGTCACCACTTCGGCGAGCAGGCGGCGTTTGCGCCGGACAATCTGGCCAAGCTCTACAGCCGGGTCGAGCCGGGCTTTATCCGGGTCGATGCGGACGAGGTGACCTATCCGGCCCACGTTATCCTGCGCTACGAGCTGGAGCGCGATCTGGTGGAAGGGAAGATCGAGGTGGCCGACATCCCCGAGCTGTGGGACGCCAAGATGCAGCAGTGGCTGGGGCTCTCCACCAAGGGCAACTACCGCAATGGCTGCATGCAGGATATTCACTGGACCGACGGCTCGTTCGGCTACTTCCCGAGCTACACCCTGGGCGCCATGTATGCCGCCCAGCTGCGTTTTGCCCTCGAAAAAGAGCTGGGCAGCATGGGGGAGGTGATCGCGGCGGGTCGCTTGCCGGAGATCTTCGGCTGGCTCGGGCGCCAGATCTGGTCACAGGGGAGCCTGCACAGCACCGACGAGCTGGTGCGCCGCGCCACCGGTGAAGCGCTCAACCCGCACTGGCTGCGCCAGCATCTGGAACAGCGTTATCTGAAGTGATGCTTGCTACACGGGTAACAAAAGACGGGGCCCTTTTAGTTGACCACTACAGGGCCCCGTTTTTATGGCGGTGCATGGCACAGCACGCCGCCACAACCATGCTGTAAAAAGAGAAAATTCAGAGAGGATCAGGGGAACCCAGCAACTCGCGCAGTTGCAGGATATTGCCCTCAGGGTCGAAGGCGTTGCGCACCACAAAGCCGGGCCCCGTCCACTGCTGTGGCAGCAGGCCGCCGCCGAGATCCGCCGCCTTCGCTTCTGCCCAGGCGAGGCTGGAGACGGTGAAGAACAGCTTGATGGCCCCCTCTTCCCGCAATTCCGGCGGCCGCTTGATAACAACTTGCCCGGTATAAGGCTCGGGAATGGCGTGGATCAGCAGCTGGATATCGCTGTTTTCCAGCACCACCAACTGCTCATCCTGACTGCAGACCACCATCTGCAGCAATGTACGGTAAAAGTGGGTCAGCAGGCCCGGATCCTTGGCATAGATCAGGGCACCGGCACGAGCTGGGCCTGGCATGGAGCACTCCTCAACAGTGAACGACTGGGTGAACAGATCTCCACCTTCTCACAGTTGCGCGCCCCATTCGATCCTTTTTAGCGGCTCGCCAGCCTCACTGCACAAAGTGCCACTGCCGCAGTGCCAACGTCGGAGGCGGCCCCTGATCGTCCCCCAGATCTGCCATGCCCAGCGCCTCGTCATAGTGCACACCGCCCGCACCGCTCTCGGTCAGGTGCTTGGCACGCACCGCCCCGTACAGACCGCCACTTCCGCTGATCTTCATCTCGGTGAGCGGGGCATAGAGAGCGGCATAGAGCGGCGTATTGCCCGACAGCTTAACCCCATCCTTGCCGCTATACGCGGAATAGATGGAGATAGCGGGCGTACCGCCAGCGGTCAGCCCCTGTTTGGCTGCCGTCACCTCGGCACCGGCCCCAAGATCGACCTTGCCGCTGACGATCAGGGTCAGGCTGCTCCCCTCGCTCACCGTCAACTTGTTGCTGCCTGTCATGGTGAAATCCTTGTCGATCAGCAGCACCACATCCCCCTTGATGGTGAGCTTGGCATCGGCCCCCATATTGAGGCTGTCGAGCTTGTAAATAGTCTGTTCCTTGCCAAACAGCTCCCCTTTGCCGGGGAACGGTAGCCCGGGCTTGTGCTGGTTGCTGCTGGTTACCGAGCCGGTGGAGGGATCCGTGGTCAGCACCATCTGCTGGGTGGCCCCGAGCGTCAGCGGGCCATTGATGGGCAATGTTGCAGGGGGGAACGATTTGGGCAACGCTGCCACATTGAGCGGGTCACACACCTGCCCGGCCACAGGCGGTAGCTTGGGATGAGCGCGATATTGGGGATCCAGATACTTCTGATGCTTGGCATCAAGGAATGCCCCGTTCCCACCATAGTTCAACTTGTCGCCAGCAATGCTGGTGCCATGACCCATAGAAACATCACCATTGATCGCAACAGCTCCGGCAATATGCCCCCCTTGCAAGGCAAAATTTCCACTCCCGTTTACGCTGCCCTCCACCCTGACGACTCCATCAGAGGGAGAAATGGTGATGTCGCCGCCAGCAAGTACATTACCCGCAACAGGTGAAGATCCGTTCAAGGTCACCGAGCCGGTCGCCCGCACATCACCCCAGATGGGGGAGTGCCCGGCGAGCACTACATTGGCCTTGTCGCTGACGGTCGCCACCTTGGCGTTCTGCCCCTGATTAAGGGTCCCGGAAACAGACTCCTTGTACGCTCCCTTGCGCGAGTCATAACTATCGATAAAACCGCTACCGGAGAGGCTTAGCCCTTCGCATGCCACTACCGAATCCTGAAAGATGAGATTGCCGGGCTCGCGCTTGAGGGCAAACAGCGCGTTGAGACTGGCATTGCCCTCCAGATAACGGCCATGGCTCTGCAACGCCAGTTTGCTGCCTGTAGAAGCATCCAGCTGATCGATGCGAAAGCGGCTGCCAGCCATGGCCCCTTCCCCCTTGCCTGGCACCTTCTGCACCAGTTGATCCCACTCTATCCGTGGTTCGGAGCCGAGCGCCTGATGCAGGGCGCGATAACTGTCGTTCATCCCCTGCTCGGCACTGAGCTGTGCATTGATCTTCTTGTGAAAATTGCCGCTCAGGCGGGTTTGCAGCTGGTTCTCCTGAATGCTGGTAAACACCAGCAGGCTCGACAGCAGGCTCACCACCAGCACCACCAGCAATACGGCTCCTCGCTGCCCCTGCAATCCCTTGTTCATCCTGCTCCCCCTGCACCGGATGTGGCCAGTGCTGCCGCCCAGACCGCCTTGCGGCGTGCCACCTGCACCTCTACCCCAGGCGCCAGATAGCTCGGCAGCCCTTCGGGCAAGATACGGATATTGACCAGCGCCCCCTGCTGGCCGAATTCAAGATCCTGAAGATGGGCCAGCAACAGGCGCGGGCCATCCCCGTCATCGCAACTGAGTACCGGCGGCGTGAAGCGGTACTGCTCGGTAAAATCGGCGGTTTTCTGGTTGCCAAGGCAGGAGAGCACCGGACTGCCCCCCTCTACCTTGAAAGCCAGCGTCAGGCGATCAGGGGTGACCGCTATCAGCTGATCCGCCTGCTTGACGCTGTTGGTAAAGGTGAGAGTGGCAAAGCGCAGCACTTCGTTCGCCTGCTCCAGCGCCTTGCTCTGCTCAACCGTGCTCTTGATAGGCACGTAACCGGCAAAAATAGCCAGCATCAGCATCAGACCGAGCACCATGGAGATCATCAGCTCGACGAGACTGACACCTCGCTGTCGGAAGGGAACGTTCAGCATAGTGGCGGAAATCCTGCGTTCAGCTCAACCCGCCTGGCACCGGAGATCCGCGCATCACGCCACTCGATGGCGACCACAAAGTGGTCGCTGTAGCGACTAGGCAGCACCAGCTGGTGGCCCTCGTGCAGGGTGAAGCGGGCAAGAAAATCGCCCTGGGTGAACCGCTCCGGCTTGCGCTGTACTTCACACAGCGAACCCCAGATCTGCTCCACACTGTTGCTCGCCTCAATCGTGGCCAACGTACTCTGCAGGCTATAGTGCGCCTGCTGCAACGAGACCACCTGCCCCTTGGCGAGACCGAGAAACACCATCACCGCCAACACCATGGAGACCATGATCTCCACCAGATTGAAACCCTGCTGGCGAGCAGGCGCGGTGTGTCTCATGAGCAGCTCCCGTGCAGCAGCTGGCCGCTCGGCGCCACACAGAGCACGCGCTGATCTCCGAGGCGATTGGCCAGAGTGATCTCGGCGTGGCTGCTACTGCCGGTTGGCGCGATCTTGATGGGGTCAAACGGCTTGATCACCACGCCGCCAGCAGGTGCTGCCGCCTGACGCAGCAACTTGCTGTCAGCCATCACCTCCCAGCCACCGTTCTCGGTGCCCTGCAGTACCACCGGCAGGGTCAGCTTGACCGCTTCGCTGCGGGCAAAGCGGTAGGCTGACGCGAGCTCGGTCGCACTGCGATCGAGTCGTTCGGCCGCGAGGCGCTGACTCATGGAGGGCACTGCAACCAGCAGCAAGATGGCGGCAATGCCGACCGTGATCATCAACTCAATCAGGGTAAATCCGCGCTCGTTCATCTTATGATCCCCAGCAGTCATGACGATTGGCCGCGCGATAACCGGTCTGATCGAGCGTCAGAGTGCCGCACTCATCCTGTTGTCGCGTCGTTGGAATGGCTTTGAGCAGATAGTCGCCAGCATCTTGCTGGCTGTAGCTGAACTGGTAAAAATCCGTGTTGGAAGGGGTGGCAAACGTGTCGGGATAACGGCCCTGTTGGGTATAGATACGTTCGAGGGCGAGCGCCTGCTCCAGCAATTGCTGCTGTGCTTCGTAACGACGTCCCTGTTGCAGATAACCCTGATACGCTGGCAACGCGATGGCCGCGAGAATGCTGACAACCGTCATGGCAATCAACAACTCGATCAGACTAAACCCCCGGCAATGGGGCCATGCCTTACAGTCGTTCACTTATCATCCTTGGCAAGTGTTGTTATTGGTCGGCCTTGGGCCGCAGATGTGATGACTTAATAATCACAAAAAATTAACTGACTCAATTGAACAACACAAAATCACCACATTCAATGTAAAAAAGATAATTATGTGATCTGTTATTAATTTATAAGCAGTTTTCGCCGCCACTAATCTCGCTAAGCAAATAAAGCTAGGCCAATCGAGCCTCCGACCCCATCCGTTATGAGCTCTTCTGCCGAGCCTTGCCAAATGGACAACAACGGAGCGAAGAGTGAAACCCAACCGTGCAACGAAAGAGTAAAAAAACTTCGGCCAATTTTTGCTATCCCTGTCCGTTTCTGGCTAGTCATGGCCCCCGAGCCCCCTTACTCTCTTGCCATCTATTCCAGCAACGCCGCCAACACCATGAATGCAAAGCCAAGCCCTGAGTCGTCACCGGATGAGGTGATCAACACCCTCAGCCGCGAACAGTGTCACGCCGCACGGCTCGCCCGCGATGCTCGCTTCGATGGCCGCTTCTTTACCGGCGTGCTCTCGACCGGCATCTACTGCCGGCCTGTCTGCCCGGCACGGCCACCGCACGAGCACAATGTGCGCTACTTCCAAAGCGCCGCGGCCGCCGAGCAGTATGGGCTGCGACCCTGCCTGCGCTGCCGCCCTGAGCTGGCCCCCGCCGCCCGTGGCGATCTGCCGGTTGAACTGGCACGTCTGCTGGCACGCATCGATCGCGGAGAGCTGGCGGAGGGCACGCTCGCCAAACTGGCCACTGAGGCAGGGATCAGCGAACGCACCCTGCGCCGCCAGTTCGAGCAACATCTCGGCGCCTCACCAAAACAGGTGGAGCAGACGCGCCGCCTGCTGCTCGCGAAACGGCTGCTGACTGAAACTGGGCTGCCCATTACCGACATCGCGTTTGCCGCCGGCTTTGCCAGCATCCGCCGCTTCAATGATGCTTGGCTCAACGCCTACGGACTGGCCCCGCGCTCCCTGCGCCAGCAGGAGCAGCACGGTGACGCGCCAGAGCACATGAACGATCAGCCGCGCGGCGCAACGCTGACGCTGCAGTTGCCCTACCGTCCACCGTATGATGTGGCGGCCATGCTGGCGTTCTACCGGCTGCGTGCGATCCCCGGGCTGGAGCGGGTAGATGGCGAGGTGTATGAGCGGCGCTACCAGGTCGGTGATCAGGTCGCGCTGGTGCGCATCGCGCAGGGCAAGGGGCACAGCCTGCAACTCACCGTTCATGATCTGCCGCTCGCGGCGCTGCCCGATCTGCTCTATCGGGTGCGCAGGATGTGGGATCTCGATGCCGATATGCATCGGATCGGCGATCTGCTCGCTCAGGATCCTCTGCTCTCCCGCTTGCTGGCGCGCTGGCCCGGCGTACGGCTGCCGGGTGGCTGGGACGAGTATGAGGTGATGCTGCGCGCCATCGTCGGCCAGCAGGTCTCGGTCAAGGGGGCCATCACCATACTCGGGCGGCTGGTGGCTCGCACCGAGGCGCAATTCGGGATGGCGCAACTGCCGACCCCCGCCCAGTTGTGCGAACTCGATCTCGACGGTATCGGCATGCCCGGCAGCCGCATTCGTACCCTGCGCGGCGTGGCACAGGCGCTGGCCAGCGGCGAGCTGACCCTCACGACAGCCAGTGACGAGCAGTTGCTGGCGCTGCCGGGCATAGGCCCGTGGACGGTCTCTTACTGGCGGCTGCGCTGCGGGCTGGATACCGATGCCTTCCCCGCTTCCGATCTGGTGCTGCAAAAGGCACTCGGCGGCGGCACCAAGCTGCCGGTAAAAGAGGTGTTGGCGCAAAGCGCAGCATGGCAGCCGTGGCGCAGCTATGCGGCCAGCTGGCTGTGGCATGCCATGAGTGAAGCGCCCGATTTGCTACTCCGTGCCACTGGCAACAAAAACCAGCAGGATAGCCAACAACAGGAGATAACCCCATGATCCGCTACGATATCCTGCCGACCCGCTGCAGCGATCTGCTGGTCGCCATCAATGAATCTGGTCTGGTGCACGTGGACTTTGTGGCGGGCCTGCGGGCACTGCCCGATATGAGTGGCTGGCAGCAAGATCACGAAGAGCTGGCTCCCTTCCTCGCCGAATTTGACGCCTATTTTGCCGGTCGCTTGCAGCGCTTCTCCCTGTCCCTTGCCGCCCGTGGCACCGCCTTTCAGCAGGCGGTGTGGCAAGCGCTGTGCGACATCCCCTATGGCGAGACCCGCAGCTACAGCGATATTGCCCGCGCCATCGGCAAGCCAGAGGCGGTGCGGGCTGTGGGCGCGGCGAATGGCCGCAATCCGCTCTCGATCATCGTCCCCTGCCATCGGGTGATCGGCCAAAACGGCAGCCTGACCGGCTATGCGGGGGGATTGGAGATCAAAAAAGCACTGCTGGCGCTGGAGAGGGGCAATTAAAGGAGGGTAGGCAGAGAACCTGCGATAAAAAACTGCCCCTTTCCGGACGGAGAAAGGGGCTCATTGCTCAGCGTTTCAGGCTGCCCATCACATGCATTTCGCAGCGGTTGCAGTCAAAACGCAGGCGGAAGGTGTCTTTACCCATCTTGAGTTCCAGCGGCTCGGCCTTGAGACCGGGCACCTCGTTCGGGCAGAGGTTCTGGCTGTAGCGGATGCAATGCTTGGTGATCATCAGCACCACTTCCCGCTCCTCCTTGTTCGCCTCATAGGCGGGAGCGATGCGCTCCACCCCGTGTTCGCGGAAGAACTGCTCGGCGGCGCTGTTCAGCACGTTGCCAAGGTAGGAGAGACGGTGCTGGGGATAGTTGATATCCCGCAGGGCGATCCGTCGCTCGGGGCGCTGGTAGCTGGCCACCCGCGCCGCCTCTAGCGCGGCGATGCCATCCCGGCGCAAACCGTTGAGCTGTGATGCAGCGATAAACAGTGGGTGAGTGAATGCCAACTCAATCTTGCGCGCCACAAACAGGGTATTGCCGAGTTTACCAAGCTGATCCCGCGCCTGTTGCAGCGCCCGCTCCGGGTTGTCGGCAGGCTGTTTGTCACAGGGAAGTGTCACCGCGGCGCTGATGCCTTGTTCGTCGGTGAGCGTGAGGCTCACGCCCTCATCGCATTCTGCCAGCACCATATCGACCCGGATGCGGCGATCCGCGCTCGCCTTCTCCAGCATCTTGCTGAACGCCTGATCGTGGTTGCGGTAGATTTCGGTCCCCACCTTTAGCCCCGGCATGCGTTCTGACAGGAGTAACAGCTTACTCTCTGCCTTCTCTTCGACCTTGTTGAGGCGCATCCCCACCAGCTCGTTGTTCGGCTTGAAGAAGCCGAGACCGTCGCCGTTGTTGAGGGTGACCTGTTTGCCATCGATCTCGATGCCATCCTTGGTGACTCTGGTGACCCGCCCCAGCGGTTCACCCACATATTTCGGGCTCCTGGTGGAGTCGATCCCCTGCTGGCGACCATGGAGGAAGTAGTCGGTGCTGCCGCGGTTGAAGCTCTTTTTGGGGTCAGGCGTGAAGCTGTAGCTGCAACGGCCAGCAGAGGCGGCCACCAGATCGGAGCGACTATCCAGAATGGCGTCCAGCTTCTGCCGATACCAGGCGGTAACGTTCTTGACGTAGTCGAGCCCCTTGAGTCGCCCTTCAATCTTGAAGGAGCGGATCCCCGCCTCGATCAAGGCCTCCAGGTTGTCGGTCTGATCCATATCCTTGAGGGACAACAGGTGGCTGTCGGCCACCAGCACTTCGCCATCCGGCTTTTGCAGCGAGCAGGGCAGACGGCAGAGCTGGGCACACTCGCCACGGTTGGCGCTGCGGCCGGTACGGGCATGGCTGATGTTGCACTGGCCGCTGTAGGAGACACAGAGCGCGCCGTGGATAAAGAACTCCAGCTGCACATTGGTCGCCGCGCTGATCTCGCGGATCTGCGCAAGGGACAGTTCGCGCGCCAGCACCACCTGAGAGAAACCCACATCCTGCAGAAACTTCACCTTCTCCGGCGTGCGGTTGTCGGTCTGGGTACTGGCATGGAGCGCAATAGGTGGCAAATCCAGCGCCAGCAGCCCCATATCCTGCACAATCAGCGCATCGGCACCGGCTTCGTAGATCTGGTGGGTCAGCCGCCGGGCCTGCTCCAGCTCGTGATCGTGCAGCAGGGTGTTGAAGGCGACAAAGACTTGGGCACCGAAGCGATGGGCGTGGCGCGCCAGCACTTCGATATCTTCGATGGTGTTGCCCGCCGCGCTGCGGGCGCCAAAGGCAGGGCCGCCCATGTAGACGGCATCGGCGCCATGGTTGATGGCTTCGATACCGTAGGCGAGGTTCTTGGCCGGAGCCAGCAGCTCCAACCGGTTGTTGTGGCTTAACGGGTGCTTGTTCTGGTGCATGGTCTCGGGATCAGGGCGGACAGCAAATGGGCGCAACTCTAGCCCATTCACCACCCGCGTGCCTTGATCCCGCTTAAGGTATCTGCGAAATGCAGGATTAGATAACCACCTTGAGCGCCAACCCGAGCAGCACCAGCCCGCTCACCTTGTCGATCACAAAGGATTTGGCTTTAAGCCACGCCAGCACAGGCCCACGCGAGAGCACCAGCGCCACCAGCACGTACCAGACGGCATCAATACCGCCCGCGGTGAGCATCATGATACCCCCCTCGCTCCAGCCGGTATCGGCCCGCACAAACTGGCTGAACAGGGCGATGAAGAAGACCGCCAGCTGGGGGTTGAGAAAGGCCACCATAAAACCTTCAAAGGCTCCTTGCCGACCACGCAGCTGGTGCACCTCTTCACTCGCTTCACCACTGGCTGGTTTTGCCAGCAGGGCTTTCACCCCAAGCCAGGCAAGAAACGCAGCACCACTGTAGCGGATCAGATCAAACAGGACCGGGGTCTGGGTGATCAAGATCGAGAGGCCAAGCGCAGTAACCAGCGCATAGATACCAACCCCGAGGCCGTGGCCAAGCGCAGTAGCAACGCCGTGCCCCTGCCCGCCCTGCACCGTGTTGCGGATGATCAGCGCCAGACTCGGCCCCGGGCTGATGGCCCCCATCACGCAGATTGCGGCCAGTGCCAGCCAACTCGTCAGTTCCATGCTTTTCCTCTTTTGTGCTCGATATGATGACCTGTACTCAGGGTACGGGCTGAGCCATTATGCCAGTAGTGAAAGTTATGAATAGATTCCATAACCCATGGCTATAACGCCACACAACTGACCGGGGCTAACCGCCGAGATCGAGCAGCTTGCGACTCTCGCCAACGGTGCGTTGCAGATGATCCCGCAGGAAGGGGTAGGCCAGCTCGCGAAACCAGCGGTGGGCTGGATCCTGATGGTGGCGCTGATGCCACAGCAGATGATACTGCTGGTCGCGGGTAGCAAAGGGCAGATCGACAAAGGTGAGCTCATGGCCACAGGAGAGCTGCCAGGCGATATGGGCCGGGGTGGTCATCAGGCAATCGGTGCGCAGCAACACCTCCACTGCCGCCTGAAAGAAGGGAACTCTGGCAAACCAGCGCCGACTCAGTCCCTGCGGCGCCAACACCTGCTCCACCGGGCTGTCCTTGTCGCCACCGCCACTCACCTGCAGGTGAGGCCAGGCGAGATAGTCATCGAGATTAAGTGTCTTGCCTGCCAGCGGGTGGTGACATCCCATCAGCACCGCCAGCCGATCTTCCCCCTGATGCAGACCACGGATCTGATCCGGTACCTGCTCGGTGATGGTGGAGACCAGATCCAGCTCGGACTGCCACAACTGCGGCAGCTGACGCTTGTCCCACAGGCTGTACTCCAGCGCCGCCAACGGCGCCTCTTTGGCGAGCGCGGCACAGATATCGGGCAGGATATGCTGGGCCACATAATCGGAGGAGGCGAGCCGAAATACCCGCTCGCAGCGGCTCGGGTCAAATCCGGGCGCCTCGTAGAGCCGCTCCAGCGCACCGAGAGAATCCGCCAGCTGGGCGGCCAACAGTTCGGCCCGTGGCGTCAGCAGCCAGCGTTGCCCCTCCCGCACCAGCAACTCGTCATCAAACTCGCTGCGCAACTGGGCAAGCTGCTTGCTGATGGAGGGCTGACTCAGGTGCAACAGCTCGGCGGCGCGGCTGATATTGCGGGTCTCCAGCAGCACCTTGAGGGTCGGCAACAAGTTGAGATTGGCTCTGAGCAAGGAGATACCCTCATCGGTGGTGAAACGCCTATCTTAGGGCATATGAGTCCCGCGTTTTAAGCAAAATTTCCAGCCATATTCCGCACGTTGCAGCCCTTTGCGACCAGATGGCACAGCTGAGCCCCCTGCACATAACCATGACCACAAGATGACAGTGGTTGTCTCGTACGGCATAATTGCACGATTTTCCGCCCGCGGGCGATCCACTTGAGAAGCGGTAACAAGATGAAATACGCCAATATCACCGGCTGGGGCAAATGCCTGCCTCCCTCCGTGCTGACCAACGACGACCTCAGCACCATCATGGATACATCAGACGAGTGGATCTATCCGCGCACCGGCATCAAGGCCCGCCGGATCTCCCATGTCAGCACCTCGGATCTCGCCACCCTGGCCGGTCGCCGCGCACTGGCCTGCGCCGGTCTGGAAGCCAGCGATCTCGATGGCATCATCCTGGCCACCGCCACCCCGGACAACCTGCTGCCAAGCGCCGCCTCTGCGGTGCAAAAGAAGCTGGGCGCCGTCAACGCCGCCGTGTTTGACCTCAACGCGGCCTGCACCGGTTTCGTCTACTCGCTCTCCGTCGCTACCTCGCTGGTGCAGACTGGCATGATGAAGAAGGTGCTGGTGATTGGCGCCGAGCGCCTCACCTACCTGCTGGACTGGGCACGCCGCGATACCGCCGTACTGTTTGGCGATGGTGCCGGTGCCGTGGTGATAGAGGCAAGCGAGCAGGAGTGTGGCCTGATCGCCAACAAGCTGGGTTGCGACAGCGAAGCGCGGGAGATCCTGCATGTACCGAACTTCGGTACCGACCGGGTGCGTTTTGCCGATATCGATGGCCTGTTCACCTTCAACTTCGAAGGGCCGGAGATCTTCAAACGTGCTGTGCGCGGCATGGGTGAGGCCACCAGCACTGTGCTGGCGCAGGCCGGTATTGCGCCGGAGCAGGTCGACCTGATCGTGCCGCACCAGGCCAATATCCGCATCATCGAGACCCTCGCCAAACGGATGAATGCGCCGATGGAGAAGGTGATGGTCAACATCGAAAACTACGGCAACACCTCCGCAGCCACCGTACCTATCGCCCTGTGCGAAGCGCTGGAGCAGGGGCGCGTCAAGCCGAATTCCTATCTGCTGACTGCCGCCTTCGGTGCCGGCCTGACCTGGGGCGCAGCCATCATCAAGTGGGGCGATCGTGTTACCCCTATCAACAAGTGCGAGGCCGAGCTGCCACCGTGCGACCAGAGCGCACTGGAACTGATTGCTCACGCCGTCGAAGGGTGTCAGAAGGCCCACGCCAACGAGGCCTGATCCTTATCAGGAGCCTGAATCCTCAGGCTCCTTTCTCCCACACCGCTCTCCCTCCCCCTTCGCGACACTTTTCTAACCTGACCTCTTGAGGCTCCGGCAATGCCCACCACATCCTGAGCAGAGAGCCAACTTCGGCGTGATGAGTCTGAGCGCATAAAAAAGTCCGGCGCCCCAAAGGGCGCCGGACTTTTTACTGCAACCGGAGAATCCGGTTCAGGAGGACAGATTACTCTGCGGCAGGCGCTTCGGCAGCAACCGGAGCATCAGCAGCCGGGGCTGCATCAGTCGGAGCGTTCGCTTCCTTGATGGAGAGACGTACGCGGCCCTGACGGTCCACTTCCAGTACCTTCACCTTGACCACGTCACCGATGGTCAGATGGTCAGCCACGTTCTGCACGCGAGCGTCGGTGATCTGGGAGATGTGTACCAGACCATCTTTGCCCGGCAGAATGTTGACGAATGCACCGAAATCGGCCAGACGAACAACTTTACCTTCATAGATGCGGTTCACTTCGATCTCGGCAGTGATGGCCTCGATGCGACGGATCGCTTCCATGGCGGCTTCGTTGGCCACGGCGGAGATACGTACAGTGCCGTCATCATCCAGCTCGATGTTGGTGCCGGTCTCTTCGGTCAGCGCACGGATCACGGAACCACCCTTACCGATCACGTCCTTGATCTTCTCAGGATTGATCTTGATGGTGTGGATACGCGGTGCGAAATCGGAGATCTGGGCACGGGGAGCCTGGATTGCTTCATCCATCACTTTCAGGATGTGCAGACGAGCGCCACGAGCTTGCTTCAGGGCAATCTCCATGATCTCTTTGGTGATGCCTTCGATCTTGATGTCCATCTGCAGCGCGGTCACACCTTCGGTGGTACCGGCTACTTTGAAGTCCATGTCGCCCAGGTGATCTTCGTCACCCAGAATGTCGGACAGCACGACGAAACCTTCTTCTTCCTTCACCAGACCCATGGCGATACCGGCAACGGAGGCCTTGATCGGCACACCGGCATCCATCAGCGCCAGAGAAGAACCACAGACAGACGCCATGGAGGAGGAGCCGTTGGATTCGGTGATTTCAGAGACCACGCGCACCACGTACGGGAACTCGGCGGCGCTCGGCATCACGGCAGCAACGCCGCGCTTGGCCAGACGGCCGTGACCGATTTCACGACGCTTCGGGCTACCCATCATGCCGGTCTCACCGACACAGTATGGCGGGAAGTTGTAGTGCAGCATGAAACGATCGGCACGGTTGCCGGTCAGCTCGTCGATGTTCTGGGCGTCACGCTCGGTACCCAGGGTCGCAACGACCATAGCCTGGGTTTCACCACGAGTGAACAGGGCAGAACCGTGAGCACGGGGCAATACGCCGGTAGCGACAGACAGGGCACGGATCATTTCCGGATCGCGACCGTCGATACGCGGCTCACCACGTACGACGCGACCACGAACGATGCGGCTTTCCAGGCTGTGGAACTCTTCGCCAATCTTCTTGGCATCTTCTTCCACGCCTGACGCGATAACTTGCTCAACCACACGGCCCTTGATGGCAGCGATGGTTTCGTAACGAACAGCCTTCTCGGTGATGCGGTAGGCTTCACCCAGCTCGGCGCTCGCCAGCTCGGCAACCTTGGCTTTCAGCGCTTCGTTGACGGCAGGCGGAGTCCAGTCCCACGGCTTGGTGCCGACGGCAGCGGCAAACTCGTTGATCGCATTGATCACGGTCTGCATCTGCTCGTGACCGTATACCACGGCGCCCAGCATCACTTCTTCGGAGAGGATGGCCGCTTCGGACTCAACCATCAGCACGGCATTGGCAGTACCGGCAACCACCAGATCCAGATCGCTCTGCGGCAGTTCGGTAGTGGTCGGGTTCAGCACATACTGACCGTTCATGTAACCCACGCGAGCAGCACCGATCGGGCCGCCAAACGGGATACCGGAGATGGCCAGTGCAGCAGAGGCACCGATCATGGCAACGATGTCGGGGGATACGGCCGGATTCACGGACATGACGGTCGCAACGACCTGAACCTCATTGAGGAAGCCTTCCGGGAACAGCGGACGAATAGGACGGTCGATCAGACGGGAGATAAGAGTCTCGCCTTCGCTCGGACGGCCTTCACGACGGAAGAAACCACCCGGGATACGACCAGCAGCATAGGTACGCTCCTGGTAGTTGACGGTCAGCGGGAAGAAATCACGGCCATGATCGGCCTCTTTCTTGCCGACTACGGTCACAAATACGCAGGTATCGTCCATGCTGACCATAACGGCCGCAGTGGCTTGACGGGCCATCACACCGGTTTCCAGTGTGACGGTGTGTTGACCGTACTGGAATGACTTTACAATAGGATTCACGTGAATTTCCTTTTTACAATTTGGCTCTTTAAATTCGCGCACAAGTATACTTGATTCGATGCAAAAGGTAAGCGGCGACGCGAATTCTGTGAGGCAGGCAACGGCTTGAAGATGTCTAGTCCTGAAATAGGTTTACACATTTTCAACTAGCATTTCTCTACTCAGAACCCCCTATGTACCGCATCGG
>NZ_JAAKVF010000027.1:0-42436 GCF_049175515.1 Aeromonas sp. 600479 | reverse complement strand
TTGGGAAGGCCTTTTTGCTATGGGCGGTTTGCTCATAAGAGCCACAGATTTGCACACCAGAGCCAACACAAGCCCAGCCTGACGACCGGGCTTTGGTGTTTTAGCTTGTTAAACCAGCCAATGGCTCGCTTTTACCTGTCGGAAGAATGGCCAGATAGCAGACTATTCCCACCATTTTCTGGCTATATCAGCGTTCTATCAGCTTCATTTACAGTTATTTGAATGATCCTGCAGGTGGTCAAATCAGGCTTCTGTCGCTTGCTGGCTACAGAGCAGTTCCATATTGACCACCCCCTCCTCCATCTGCACGTCGATCTTGAAGCCAAGCCGTTTGGCGAGGTTGACCATGCCGCGATTGCTGGGCATGGTCATGCCGGATAACTTGCCAATCCCCTGTTCTTTGGCGTAACGGATGATCTTCTCCATCATCAATTTGCCGAGCCCCACCCCTTTCAAGTCCGATCGCACCAGAATGGCAAACTCGGCATCGCTCTGGTCCGGGGTCGAGATAGCGCGCACTACGCCGAGGATCTGATCCTGCAGCTCGCCATCTTGCCCCACCGCTACGAAGGCCATCTCCCGGTCGTAATCGATCTGGGTCATGCGGGCCAACTCTTCGTGACCCAGTTCACCGACATCGGCGAAGAAGCGTTTGTACCTGTCTTCATCAGAGACTTGCAGCACGAACTGCTTGTGAGCCGGTTCATCTTCCGGCCGGATCGGGCGCAGTAGGATATGGCGTTGATCTTTAAGCCAGGCACCTTCCTCCAGTTCGGTAGGATAGGGGCGGATCGCCAGTCGGTTGCTGGTTGTGATGGCGGGGTCAGCCAGCGTGAGGCTGGCATCCAGTACCACCATCTCGGCGCCGCATGCTTGCAGCGGGTGCAGGTCCAGCTCCTGAATCTCCGGAAAGGCGAGCAATAGCTCGGAGAGCTGGCAAAGCACTTGGCCCAAGGCATCAATATCCAGTCGTTCCGGCGTCGCCTGTTCGCGGATCTTGCGGCTCTTGAGGGCACCGATGATCTGATAACGTGCCAGTGCCTGATTGAGCGGTGGCAAGGCTGCTACCATCTCCTGCGGTTCGGCGCCCGACTCACCCAGCAGGATGACGGGGCCAAAGATGGCGTCTTGCTGGATCCGCACCCGCAGCTCCAGGCCGCCGCTGCGGCGGGCCATGCGTTGCACCAGCAAGCCTTCGATGCGGGCGCCCGGATCGTGTTGTCTGACCCGATCCAGAATGGCATCTGCGGCTTGCGCCACTTCTGCCGAGGTGCGCAGATTGAGCACCACCCCGTGTACGGCAGACTTGTGTTGGATGTCGGGTGAGCGCAGTTTCACTGCCACCGGATAGCCGATCTGCTTGGCGGTCAGGGTCGCCTCGATGGCATCGGTGACGATCCAGGTTGGCAGGGTCGAGAGGCCGGCAGCCTGCAAAATTGGATGCACCAGATGGGTATCCAGCCTCAGCTGCTTGCGCTCCTGCGCCTGACGGACCAGATGTTGGCAGAGCTCGACATTGAGCTGGTTGCCATGCAGTGATGCCGGTGTCTCCATCAATTGCTTCTGGTTGCGGCGGTATTCCACCATGTGCATGAAGGCGGCCATGGCACTTTCCGGCGTGCGATAGGTCGGGAAACCTGCCTCGGTAAAGAGTTTGCGACCCTCCTGCGCCGAGTATTCGCCCGCCCAGTTGGTGAGGATATTGAAACGGCGCGCTCTGGGATGCTGTTTCAGATGGGCGATAAGATGGCTGGCCAGCGGTGCATTCGGTGCTGTGAGCGAGGGTGCGTGGATAATCAGGATGGCGTCGATGCCATCCTCCTGCAACATGCTGTCCAGCGCCTCCTGATAGGTTGTAATGGTGGCATCGCTACCGATGTCGAGCGGCGGGCGGGCTAGCTTGCCGCCCCGCTCCAGCAGCACATCCACCGCCATATTGGCCAGCCCGCGGCCGTTGGAGATGATGGCGAGCCGCTCCCCCTTGAGGGTCATGGAGTGGCTCAGGGTTTCGACCGCGGCAAACAGCTCGTGGGTATCTCGTACCCGCAGCATACCGGCGCGGCGGATGGCGGCGTCATAGACATTGTCGAGGCCGTGGGCCGGATCATGGCGTCCGCTTTTTAGCACCAGGATCGGCTTGTTGCGCGAGGCCGCCCGCGCCGCCGAGAGAAAGTGGCGGGCGTCGTGCAGCTTGTCCATATAGATCAAGATGGCACGGGTGACGCTGTCGCGGGAGAGCTGATCCAGCAGCTGGCCGAAGTCGATATCGCAGTGATCGCCAAGTGAGATAAAGGCGGAAAAGCCCAGTTCATGCTGCTTGGCCCAATCCAGAATGGTGGTGCTGACGGCGGCGGATTGCGAGAGAAAGGCGACCTGCCCCAGCTTGGCGGCAATGGGTGAAAAGCTGGCGTTGATCCCTTGGCCGGGTAGCAGCATTCCCATGCTGTTGGGGCCGAGCAGGCGAATGCCGTATTGTTGGCAGACCCGTTTCAGCTCCAGCCGCTCCTCGGGGGAAAAGTCGGCGGCCAGTATGATGGCTGCACCAGAGCCCTTATGGCCGAGCGCTTCCAATAGTGGCAAGACTCGTTCCCGTCTGGTGCAGATGATGGCGAGATCTGGGATCAGCGGCAGGCTGGCAATATCGGGATAGGCCAGCACGCCGGCGATGGCCTTGTTGCGCGGAGTGACCGGGAGGATGGGCCCTTTGAATTGGCCCGCCAGCAGGTGACGCACGATCACATGACCCGCCTTGAGCGGGTCGGTCGAGGCGCCGATCACGGCGATTGATTGGGGTTTGAACAGCCGATCCAGACCGCTTGCTTTCATGGGCACTCCCGACAAAAGGGGGAAGATACCAGTCTAATACGCCTTTGCTGCGGGTTCTGTGACCGGCTCCCGATCACCGTTTGTTCAGGGCATTGGCACGCAGATAAAAGCGCAGTTCGCCCTGTACCCGACGAATGGCTCCCAGGTAGCGTTCCTGCAGATAGATATCCTGCTCCCTATCCAGCGCCGTGCTGGGCACCCCCATACTTTGCAGATACTCGTCAAACAGGGTTGAACCCTTGATCTCTACCAGATGCTGTTTCATGGCTCTCCTCCCTGCGCCTTGGTGTTTGTTGATGAGTGCTCAGTCTGCGATGAGCTGCATGGTTTGCCTATTGTCACTTTTGACACGAGAGCGCTCACACATCTTTCAGAGAGGGCACCGTTGAGCCGCTGGCTGGCGTTATAGTATGGCGAGGAGAATGAGGTGCATGAGGAGCGGATGGTGCACGGGATGATCAGAGTCTGGTGGTGGTGTATGGCATTGTGGGCGGTTGGCGTATCGGCAGCCGAGCAGCCTATCCGCGCCTGGAATCTGTTGCTGGATCACCCCAACCCCGCCGTCGTCCAGTTGCTGCGGCTCTCTCTCGATCTCACCGTACCGGAGTATGGCCCCTACCAGCTGGTCCCCAGCCCCCAGATGGAGCAGGGGCGGGCTGTGAAGGAGTTGCGTAGTGGCGAGCTGGTTCAGATTGGCGTCTTTGCCCCGGATGGTGAACGGGAACGAGAGCTGTTGGCGGTCCACATTCCGCTGGCCAAGGGGCTGCTGGGGTGGCGGGTGTGTCTTGTTCGGCAGGGTGACGAGGGGCGTTTTGCTGCGATCGGCTCGTTGGTGGACTGGCATCGCGCCGGACTCTCCATCGGTCAGCACAGATCCTGGCCCGATACCCAGTTGCTCAAGGCCAACGGCCTAAAGGTGACGGTGGGCAATCTTTATGAGGCGCTTTTCAACATGCTGCGCAAGAAGCGTTTTGACTGCTTCCTGCGCTCGGTCATCGAGATCGAGGATGAACTCAGGCAGCACCCGGATCTGGCCATCGAGCCTCGTCTGGTATTTCGCTATCCGCTAGCGCTGCTCTTCTTTGTCTCGCCCAACTATCCGGAGCTGGCGCAGCGTATCGAGCTCGGCCTGCAGCGGGCACGGCAATCGGGCGCTTTTGATCGGGTTTTTGAAGAGGGATTTGGCAGCACCATTCGGCGGCTAAAACTGGATGAGCGGGTGCGCCTCGAGCTGCACAATCCCGACCTGCCGTTGCCCAGTCGCGTCATGATGGCTGATCCGGCACTCATCTATAAACCGGTGTCAGCGCAGTGAACCCTGATTCTGCGCGGTATCCCAGAAGGCGCGGATCAATGGCTCCTCCAGCCGCTTCTTGAGTACCCCGATCCCCACATCAAATGGCTTGAAGGCGGGCTTGAGGTCGATGATCCGTACCTTGTCGCCGAGCGGGCTGTGGTCGATCACCGCCGCCGGTACCAGCCCCACGCCACAGCCGAGCGCCACCATGGCGACAATCCCCTCGTTCCCCGCCACTTCGGCATAGATGTTGGGGGCTATCCCCTTGTTGCGAAACCACTGATCGCTGCGTTTACGGGCCAGTCCCTGCTCGGAGAGGATGACTGGCAGCTGCTCCCAATCCGGCTCCCCTTGACGGAACCACTGGTTCAGCTGCGGGGCATTGCGCGGCGCGATGAAGACCAGCGGCACCAGCTGCAGGCTGGCAAATTCGAGTTTGGCCGGCAGGGCATCGGGGCGGGCGGCGATAGCGAGATCGGCCTCGTCGGCCAGGATCTTGTCCACCGCCAGCGCCGGGTCGCCGGTCTCCAGCTTGATCTCCAGCTGGGGGTAGCGGCGGCGAAAGCGCTCCAGCACCTCGGGCAGCAGAAAGTAGCTGGCAGTGACCGAGCAGAACACGCGCAGCCGTCCCTGCAGTGGTTCATCGCTGCGTTTGAGCTCCTGCTTGAGCTGACGCCACTCCTGCAACAGGCCGCCGCCAAACTCCCGCAGCTTCTCACCGGCGGGGGTGAGCCGCACCGAGCGGTTATCTCGCTCGAACAGGATACAGCCGGTCTCCTGCTCCAGTCGCTGGATGGCGCGACTCAGGGTGGAGGGGCTGACCGCCATGGCATCGGCACTCTTGCCGAAGTGGAGGGAGTCGGCGAGGTGGAGAAACAGCTCGAGATTGCGAAGGTCCATCTTTCAGCTCCTGGCGCGGCATATGTGCCCGATATCCAGCGGTTGGCGGCTTGTTTCTGCCATCTCGCGGTACATTCAGCAGGCAATTATGAAGGGTGGTCGTTTCAGTTATTGCAACGTACTGTTTCGAATATATCAGTTCAGGCAATAAGTGTCCCGCGCTATAGTGGTTCAGACAACGCCGCTACCCGGCATGGAATCAATCGAACGGAGCAATCACCATGGCTAACTATTTCAACACCTTGAACCTGCGTCAGCAGTTGGCCCAACTGGGCAAGTGTCGTTTCATGCAGCGCGAAGAGTTCGCGGACGGCTGCAACGTGCTGAAGGGCAAGAAGGTGGTGATTGTGGGCTGTGGTGCCCAGGGTCTGAACCAGGGTCTGAACATGCGCGACTCCGGGCTGGATATCTCCTACGCCCTGCGCAAGGCCGCCATCACCGAGAAGCGCGCCTCATGGCAGAAAGCCACCGACAACGGCTTCGCGGTCGGCACCTATGAAGAGCTGATCCCGACCGCCGATCTGGTGCTCAACCTGACCCCGGACAAACAGCACTCCGACGTCGTCAAAACCGTGATGCCGCTGATGAAGCAGGGCGCTGCATTGGGCTACTCCCACGGTTTCAATGTGGTGGAAGAGGGTCAGCAGATCCGCTCCGATATCACCGTCGTGATGGTGGCGCCCAAGTGCCCGGGCACCGAGGTACGTGAAGAGTACAAGCGCGGCTTCGGTGTACCGACCCTGATCGCCGTTCACCCGGAGAACGATCCCAAGGGCGAAGGCATGGCCATCGCCAAGGCGTGGGCCTCTGCCACCGGTGGCGACCGTGCCGGCGTGCTGGAGTCCTCCTTCGTAGCGGAAGTGAAATCTGACCTGATGGGCGAGCAGACCATCCTCTGCGGCATGCTGCAAGCAGGTTCCCTGCTCTGCTACGACAAACTTGTTGCCGAAGGCACCGACCCGGCCTACGCCGGCAAGTTGATCCAGTTTGGTTGGGAGACCATCACCGAAGCCCTGAAACAGGGTGGCATCAGCCTGATGATGGACCGCCTCTCCAACCCGGCCAAGCTGCGCGCTTTCGAGCTCTCCGAGCAGCTCAAGACCCTGATGCGCCCGCTGTTCGAGAAGCATATGGACGACATCATCGCCGGTGAGTTCTCCCGCGGCATGATGGCCGATTGGGCCGAAGATGACGTCAAGCTGTTCACCTGGCGTGAAGAGACCGGTAAATCCGCCTTCGAAAATGCCCCGGCGTTTGCAGGCAAGATTGCCGAGCAGGAGTACTTCGACAATGGCGTGGTGATGGTGGCCATGGTCAAGGCGGGTGTCGAGCTGGCGTTCGAGACCATGGTGGCTTCCGGTATCTACGAGGAGTCCGCCTACTACGAATCCCTTCACGAGTTGCCGCTGATCGCCAACACAGTTGCCCGCAAGCGTCTGTACGAGATGAACGTGGTCATCTCCGACACCGCCGAGTACGGCAACTACCTGTTCGCCAACGCCGCCGTGCCCTTGCTGCGCGAGCACTTCATGCCGACCCTGAAGGCGGGTGATCTGGGTGCCAGCAAGGCGGAAGGGCAGAGCGTGGATAACCTGGCGCTGCTGGCGGCTAACGAAGCGACCCGCAACCATCCGATCGAAAAAATCGGTCAGGTACTGCGTGGCTACATGAAGGACATGAAACGCATCGCTGTTGGCGGTTAAGCCTGCATCGGGCTGGATGATGAAGGGGCGGGGATGACGATCCCCGTCGCCGGTCGGACTGGACACCCGACCGGCTAGCCAGAAAAATCAGCCTGACAATCATAAAAAAGCCCCGCTCATCGAGCGGGGCTTTTGCATTCAGAAAGGTCTGATAAATCAGGCTTTCCACGCTTTCCAGGTGTTGATCAGACCGTTGGTGGAGCAGTCGTGGCTGGTGACAGCCTCGTTGTTGCCCAGCTCCGGCAGGATCTTGTTGGCCAGCTGTTTGCCCAGCTCCACACCCCACTGGTCGAAGGAGAAGATGTTCCAGATTGCGCCCTGTACGAAAATCTTGTGCTCGTACATGGCGATCAGGGCACCCAGGGTTTTCGGGGTCAGGCTCTTGAACAGGATGGAGTTGGTCGGGCGGTTGCCTTCGAACACCTTGAACGGCACCAGATCCTTGACCTGCTCCAGGGTTTTGCCTGCCGCCAGGAACTCGGCTTCAACCTCTTCCTTGCTCTTGCCGAAGGCCAGTGCCTCGGTCTGGGCGAAGAAGTTGGCCAGCAGTTTCGGGTGGTGATCACCGATCGGGTTGTGGCTGATGGCCGGCGCCAGGAAGTCACAGGGGATCAGCTTGGTGCCCTGATGGATCAGCTGGTAGAAAGCGTGCTGGCCGTTGGTGCCCGGCTCACCCCAGATGATGGGGCCGGTCTGGTAGTCAACCGGCTTGCCGTTGCGATCCACGTACTTGCCGTTGGATTCCATGTTGCCCTGCTGGAAGTAGGCAGGGAAGCGGTGCATGTACTGATCGTACGGCAGGATGGCTTCGGACTCGGCACCGTAGAAGTTGTTGTACCACAGGCCAATCAGCGCCAGCAGCACCGGCACGTTCTGCTCATAGGAGGCAGTGGCGAAGTGCATATCCATCTCGAAGGCGCCTTGCAGCAGGGCTTCAAAGTTCTCGAAACCGACAGACAGGGCGATGGGCATGCCGATGGCAGACCAGGAGGAGTAGCGGCCGCCAACCCAGTCCCAGAACTCGAACATGTTGTTGGTGTCGATACCGAACTCGGCCACGGCCTTGCCGTTGGTGGAGAGGGCAGCGAAGTGTTTGGCAACGTGGGCCTTGTCACCGGCGATGTTGATGAACCAGTCGCGAGCGGTCAGGGCGTTGGTCATGGTCTCCTGGGTGGTGAAGGTCTTGGAGGCCACCAGGAACAGGGTGGTTTCCGGATCGATCTTCTTCAGGGTTTCGGCGATGTGGGTGCCATCGACGTTGGAGACGAAGTGCATCTGCAGGTGGTTTTTGTAGGGACGCAGAGCCTCGGTGATCATCACAGGGCCCAGGTCAGAGCCACCGATACCGATGTTGACCACGTGCTGGATCGCTTTGCCGGTGTAGCCTTTCCACTCGCCGGAGATGATCTTCTCGCAGAAGCCCTTCATCTTGGCCAGTACGGCGTTCACTTCCGGCATCACATCCTTGCCGTCGCACTCGATGGGGCGGTCGGAGCGGTTGCGCAGGGCTACGTGCAGTACGGATCGCCCTTCGGTCATGTTGATCTTGTCGCCATTGAACATGGCATCGATCGCGCTGCGAAGATCGGTCTCTTTGGCCAGATCAACCAGCAACTTGAGGGTTTCTTCGGTGATCAGGTTCTTCGAGTAATCAACCAGGATGTCGCCGCCGAAGGTGAGGGAAAACTTGTCAAAGCGCTTCGGGTCCTGTGCGAACAGATCCTTGAGTCGGGTCTCTTTGTTTGCTGCAAAGTGGGCTTCCAGTGCCTGCCAGGCCTGGGTTTGGGTTGGATTGATGTTTTTCATAGGATTCCTGAAATGCCAAGTTGTGTTTGAACCTTGCAGGCAAGGTCCCGCCAAACCTTATTATCCGAGCATTATAGCGAGCCGGCTGGGCGGCCCGTGTAACAGAGTTTTACCGATTGTCTTTTACCGCAATGGGGCAACCGTCGGGAGTATACAACCAGAACATCGGGATTATGAGTCACGAAAGCAAGGGGGATCTTGCGCTCGCTCATGATTGGGGCTGGCCCGCAGCTCTGAAATTGTTTTCATTCAGCCGGCCTGATTATGCAGCGGATGGCGTGCCAGAAATGACAATGCCAGCCCGAAGGCTGGCATTGTGGGTTGCTGCTTTACCGCGATCATGCCTGCGGTTTTTGCATGTGCATCACCATCTGCGGGAAGGGAATTTCGATCCCTTCGGCATCAAAGGTGAGTTTCACCTTCTCGTGGAAGTCGAACCAGACACCCCAGTAGTCGCCGGTCTTGACCCACGGGCGCACCACGATATTGACCGAGGAGTCGGCCAGCGCGGCGACGGCGATGGTAGCGGCCGGATCCTTCAGGATGCGCGGCTCTTCGTTCACCAGACGCTCAAGGATCTGCTTGGCCTTGCGCAGGTCGGAGCCGTAGCCGATACCGAAGGTCATGTCGACGCGGCGGGTATCCATGCGGGAGTAGTTGACGATGGTGCCGTTGAGGATGGCGGAGTTCGGAACTACCACCATCTTGTTGTCACCGGAGGTGAGGGTGGTGGTGAATAGCTGAACGGATTGCACCACGCCAGACGTGCCTGCCACTTCGATAAACTCGCCCGCCTTGATGGGGCGGAAGATGATCAGCAGGAAGCCAGCGGCAAAGTTGGAGAGCGAGCCTTGCAGCGCCAGACCGATGGCCAGACCGGCGGCACCGATAATGGCGACGAAGGAGGCGGTCTGGACGCCGACCCGGCCCAGCGCGGCGATCACCACGAACACCAGGATGGCGTATTTGAGGATGCTGCCAACGAAGTGGGTGACAGTGGTGTCGAGCTTGCGCGCCTGCATCACTTTTACCACGCCACCGCTGAGCAGATTGGCTGCGATATAGCCGACCAGCAGGGTGAGCAGGGCGGCCGCGATGTTGACGGCATACTCGATCAGCAGGCCCTGGTTATTGACCAGCCAGGTCTGCGCTTCGGTAATGATTTCGGGTTCCATAGGATGTCCTTTCGGGTGCTAAAGGTTTATGGCGCATGAATCTAACATCGCAGCGCGACAGTCCGGGTCGCATCTGGTGCTTATTTTACTGCCATAAAAAACTGCCACAAAAAAGAAGGGAGGCCAAGGCCTCCCTTCTTCAAGCTAGGTGAAAAGCGCTGCCGATCAACTTTGTAGCAGTTGACTGCGAATAAATTGCCACTGATCCTCAAAGCCGGCGGTGGGCTTGAGCTTGAACTCGGAGCGGACGAACTGACTGATGCGACCTTCGGTGTAGGCCAGCAGCAGATTGGCCAGCATGGTCTCATCGAGCTGGAAGCCCTGACCCTCGCGCAGTCGCTTCTCGCGCAGCACCTGTTTGATCTGGGTCTCCAGCTTGTCGAACAGGATGCTGATGCGGTCTCGCAACCGGTCATGCTCCCCCAGCAGGGCATCGCCGTTGAGGATGCGGGTAATGCCGGGATTGCGCTCGGCGAACACCAGCAGCAACTGCAGGATGTGGTGGCAGCGCGCCATGGTGTCTTTCTCTTCCGCCATGATCAGATTGACCCGTGACAGCAGGGAATCCTCGATAAAGTCGATCAGCCCCTCGAACATCCGCGCCTTGCTGGGAAAGTGTCGATAGAGGGCAGCTTCAGATACGCCGACCTCGGCCGCCAGACGGGCCGTGGTGATACGCTGCCCCGGACTGGTTTCCAGCATATGGGCGAGCGCCTGCAGGATCTGATCGCGCCGACTCTGTTTCTGATTACTGCTTGCCATGGATTCCCCTAAAAAAACAATGGCTTGATTCTGTTATTAGGCACCGCCCATCAGGTTGGTGTGGTCTGTTATTGACGACCGGAAGAACCAAAACCGCCTTCGCCCCGTTCGCTCTGGTTGAACTCATCGACCAGTTGGAAGGTGGCCTGAACCACCGGCATGATTACCAGCTGGGCGATACGCTCGCCGGGTTGCATGGTGAACTCATCCTTGCCGCGGTTCCAGACCGAGACCATCAGCTGACCCTGATAGTCGGAATCGATCAGACCGACCAAGTTGCCCAGCACGATGCCGTGCTTATGGCCAAGGCCGGAGCGGGGCAGAATGGTGGCACACAGACCCGGATCCTGAATGTGAATAGCCAGACCGGTCGGTACCAGAGTGGTATCGCCCGGAGCCAGAGTCAGCGGCGCATCCAGCAGGGCACGCAGATCCATGCCGGCAGAGCCGGGAGTGGCGTAGGCGGGCAGCGGGTACTCGGTACCGATACGGGCATCCAGAATCTTCAGTTCAATTTGTGTTGTCATGAATCGCTTTTTCAGTTGGATCTTGTGTTGGCGCCCATCTTGGCAAGGCGGGGCGCCGTGAGTCTTGTTCTTTCGGGGCGCTTAGCGCCGATAGTGACACGCAATCAGGGCAACCAGATGACGGGCCAGCGTCAGCTTGTCGGCCAGCGGCAGAGGCGCCTGGCCCCCTTGCCAGAACACGGTCAGGGCGTTGTCATCGGCGTTGAAGCCTTGCCCCTCGCGGGATACATCGTTGGCGGCGATCATGTCCAACCGCTTTCGCTGCAATTTATCGAGGGCGTATTGTTCCACATCCACGGTTTCGGCGGCAAATCCGACAGTGAAGGGTTTGTCTGGAAGGGCGCCGACGGCAGCAATGATGTCGGGATTTTTCACCAGCTTCACCACCATCTGATCGTTGTCACCGGTCTTCTTGATCTTCTGGCTGGCGACCTGCTCGGGGCGGTAGTCGGCCACCGCAGCGCAACCGATGAAGAGATCGCATTCTCCCACCCGGCTCATCACCGCCTGATGCATCTGTTCGGCGCTCTCGACATCAATGCGGGTGACGCCCACAGGTGTAGCCAGCGTTACCGGGCCGCTCACCAGCGTCACCTCGGCGCCCGCTTCACGAGCGGCGCGGGCGATGGCAAAGCCCATCTTGCCGGAGCTGTGGTTGCTGATGTAGCGCACCGGATCGAGCGCCTCGCGGGTCGGACCGGCGGTCAGCAGTAGCTTGACGCCCGCCAGCAAGGGCTCGGCGGCCAGCTGCTGGCAGCAGCGCTCCACCAGTTCGAGGGGATCCAGCATCCGGCCCGGGCCCACATCGCCACAGGCCTGGCTGCCGGAGTCCGGCCCCCACAGCAGGACGCCGCGGCTGGCCAGGGTCTTGAGATTGGCTTGGGTGGCTGCGTTGAGGTACATCTGCTGGTTCATGGCGGGCGCCAGGGCGACCGGTGCCGGGGTGGCCAGACAGAGGGTGGTGAGCAGTTCGTCGGCCATGCCGGCCGCCATACGCGCCATCAGGTTGGCGCTGGCGGGGGCGATCAATACCAGATCGGCCCACTTGGCCAGCTCGATATGGCCCATGCCCGCTTCGGCAGCCGGATCCAGCAGGCTGTCCGCCACCGGATGGCCGGAGACCGCCTGCAGGGTCAGTGGCGTGATGAACTCCTTAGCGGAGCGGGTCATCACCACCCGCACCTCGGCACCCTGATCTTTCAGACGGCGTACCAGCTCGGCACTCTTGTAGGCGGCGATCCCGCCGCTGACACCCAACAGGATGCGTTTATCGGCCAATCTCATCTGCTGTTTCTCTATCCGGCTCACTTTGACTGGTCGGCTAAGATACCACAGGCAGGGGATGACGACAGGGGTTGGCATCAAGGGGTTGTGGCGGGGAACACGCAAATATTTGCTATGTTTTTCCTCAACAGGGAGAGAGGAGAGACAAATGAGCATCAAGGAGTGGCCGGAAGATGAACGTCCCAGAGAGAAGCTGCTGCGACAGGGGCCGACGGTGCTCAGCGATGCCGAGCTGCTTGCCATCTTCCTGCGTACCGGCGTCAATGGCCTGAGTGCGGTCGATCTCTCCCGTAACCTGTTGAATCAGTTCGGATCGCTGCGCAATCTGCTGGGTGCGGATCAGCGCGCTTTCTGCGAGGCCCACGGCCTTGGCCCGGCCAAATATGCCCAGTTGCAGGCGGTGCTGGAGATGGCCAAACGCCATCTGGCGCAGCAGTTGCAAAGGGGTGATGCCCTCACCTCGCCCCAGCTGACCCGCGACTATTTGCAAGCCCAGCTGCGGGATCGGCCGCGCGAAGTGTTTGCCCTGCTGCTGCTCGACAATCAGCACAGAGTCATTCAATTTGTTGAGCTTTTTTACGGCACAATCGACTCGGCGAGCGTCTGGCCAAGAGAAATCGTGCAGATCGCGCTCAAACATAATGCAGCCGCGGTGATTCTGGCGCATAATCACCCGTCCGGCGTCGCCGAGCCCAGTAGGGCCGACCGCCAGATCACGGATCGGATCACGGCCGCTTTGGCCCTGATCGATATCAGAGTGCTGGATCACTTGGTGATCGGTGATGGCATCACGGTTTCTTTTGCCGAGCGCGGTTGGCTATAACTGTGCTCTGGCACCGTATTAGTTGATCTTTGATCACGGATGCTGTATAAAATGCCGCCTTCTGTTTGCCCCGCAATCGAAGGCCAGCGGGGCAGATATTTGCTCGAGCAATGAAGTAAGATTTGGAGAGACTGACATGTCTAGAGTATGCCAAGTAACCGGCAAGCGCCCGGCAGTTGGTAACAACCGTTCGCACGCTAACAACGCTACCAAGCGTCGTTTCCTGCCGAACCTGCACACTCACCGTTTCTGGGTTGAGAGTGAAAAACGCTTCGTAAGCCTGCGCGTATCCGCAAAAGGCATGCGTATCATCGACAAGCGTGGCGTTGAAGTGGTTCTGGCTGAACTGCGCGCCAGCGGTGTTAAGGTATAAGGAATTAGATCATGGCTAAAGGTATTCGCGAGAAAATTCGCCTGAACTCCAGCGCCGGTACTGGTCACTTCTATACCACTACCAAAAACAAGCGCACCATGCCCGAAAAAATGGAGATCAAAAAGTTTGATCCCGTTGTTCGTCAGCATGTGATCTACAAGGAAGGCAAAATCAAGTAATTACTTGATGCTGCATTCCCAAAAACCCGGCTTCGTGCCGGGTTTTTTTATGCGTCGAATTCAGTACACTGCCGGTTCAAAGGGAGACTTGCCATGTTCAAATTGAGCCGCAAAGGCTGGAATAACGTGATCATCGTGGTGGTGCTGATCGTGATCACCCTGTTGCATCGTATGGAGTTGGCCCAGCAGGAGAATAGCGCCAAGCGCGCTCGCCCCTTGCTGCCTGATGAGGCTGTGGTGCTCACCTGGCAGGGGCCGAGCTGGCAGATTGAGCGGATCGGTCAGGGCTGGCGCAGCGGGCCGGATCTGGGGCTCGACAGCGCGCAGCTGGATGCCCGGCTGGCACGTTGGCAGGGCTGGTTGTTACCCCCCGGTGAAGCGGTACGCGGTGCGCCGGTGACCATCAAGGTGTGGATTGCCGGCCAGAACGATCCGGTCGAGATCGGCCTCTATCAGAATAGCGGTCAGTATGGTGCCCAGCTGCCGTCCGGTCTCTGGCTCGCCCTCACAGCCGAGCAGTATCGCGATCTGCTGCGCCCTGCCCCCTGAGTTCCTTTTCCTTGCGAGGTACCCATGCCTGAATTGCCAGAAGTTGAAGTCAGCCGTCAGGGGATCTCCCCCTGGCTCATCGGTATCAAGGTGACGCGCGTGGTGGTGCGGGATGGCCGCCTGCGCTGGCCGATCCCCGGTGAGATTCAGGAGCTGGTGGACCTCACCATCCATCGGGTGCGCCGCCGTGCCAAATACCTGCTGCTGGAGACCGATTTCGGCACCGCCATCCTTCATCTGGGGATGTCCGGCAGCCTGCGGGTACTGGATATCGGCACCCCGGCCGAGAAGCACGACCACGTGGATATCGAGCTGGAGAATGGCAAGCTGCTGCGGCTAAACGATCCGCGCCGCTTCGGCGCCCTGCTCTGGACCAGGGAACCGGCCGAAGCCCATACGCTGCTCGCCAAGCTGGGGCCCGAGCCGCTCACCGATGCCTTCAGTGCTGATTACCTGCAGGGGCGTGCCAAGGGGCGCAGCACTGCCATCAAGCAGTTCCTGATGGACAATCAGGTGGTGGTCGGGGTAGGCAACATCTACGCCAACGAGGCGCTCTATGCCGCCGGCATTCACCCCAAACGGGCGGCGGGCAATATCAGCGCCGAGCGGCTGGGAACCCTGGTGGCCGAGATCAAGCGGGTGTTGGCCGAAGCCATCCGGCAGGGCGGCACCACCCTCAAGGATTTCACCAGTGCCGATGGCAAGCCAGGCTATTTCGTGCAGCAGTTGCAGGTCTACGGCCGTGGCGGTCAGCCCTGTTTCCACTGTCACACCCTGCTGACCGAGACAAGAATGGGGCAGCGTACCACGGTTTTTTGCAGTCATTGCCAGCGCTGAGCGTACTTTTTTCCCCGATCCGGGGGAAGTTGTAACAGCATATTTCCAGGCTGTTGAATATTTGCGCAGTCATTACTAGTATCAGCGGCCGTTCAGGCGGTTTGAGAACTAGAAATGACTTTAAAATCAATAGACTGGGAGTATCTATCCCGGCAGGAGCGCTATTGCGCAAAATCCATGGCCCGCTTCCTCTATCCCGAGGGGTGCGAGCGCCAAACCTTCAATCGCGGCAAGTTTGTGCTGCGCAGCCTGCTCTATCGCAAGTCGTTGAGCCGGGTCTTCAGCCTGTTTCAGTGCGACTCGCTCAAGGCGCTTCCAGCTGTTTATCCCGAGCTGCTCGACAAGCCGATGCGTCCCTATCGCTTCGCCTGTGCCAGCGCCCGTCAACGGGCCGAGATGCTGGAAAACCACTATCGGTTGCTGCTGGAGTGCTACCCCCAGCTGATTGATCCCCTCTATCTGGGCGAGGGGATCGAGTTGGGGCACTATCCCCAGAGTGGCTGCCGCCTTCTGCTGCGCCATGATGGCACCTTCCGCCGCGAGGCCGAGCTGGCGCTCTCCATCGTCAACGGCGAGGGGCAGCGCCTCTACAGCTGCGCCTTTTCGCTGGCGGGTAGCGTCGATCATTTGATTCTGATGATCGGCTCCATGCAGGGGCCGGAGCCTGCGGTCGAGAATGCCCAGGATCGGGTGCGCGAGCTGACCAAAGAGGGACACGGCCTGCGGCCCAAATCCCTGCTGGTGCAGCTGGTGCTGCAACTGGCGCAGGCCATGGGGGCGGCAGAGGTGCTGGCGGTGCGCAAGCGGGCCCACGTGTTTCAGGCCAAGCGCTACAGCAGCAAGCAGAAAGCCAATTTGCAGGCCGATTATGACGAGCTGTGGCAGGAATTCGGCGCCCGGGATGTGGATGCCAACTTCGTCGCCCTGCAAGCCCAGCCGCGCAAGCCGCTGGAGGAGATCGCCTCCAAGAAGCGGGCCATGTACCGGCGCCGCTACGAGTGGCTCGATCTGCTGGTGCAGGAGATGAATGAGCGGTTTGCCCGTCAGTAACCGGCAAGCATGCTGACCTCTCTATAACGAGAAAGATACAACAAGGGCTACCCGTGGGTAGCCCTTGTTCGTTGTTGCCGTCGGGAATGGCCAGTGTGGAAGGGGATCACCCTTTCTGTTTGGCGGCGATGGCTTGGGCCACCACGGGGTCGACAAACTGGCGGATGTCGCCACCGTGCAGCGCCACCTCTTTCACCAGGGTGGAGGAGATAAAGGAGTTCTCCTCGGCCGGGGTGAGGAAGACGCTTTCCAGCTCAGGCATCAGGCGGCGGTTCATATTGGCCAGCTGAAACTCGTACTCGAAGTCGGAGACGGCGCGCAGGCCGCGGATCAGCACGTTGGCCTGATGCTCTTTGGCGAAATCGACCAGCAGACCGGAGAAGCCCACCACCTTGACGTTGGGAAGCGTGCTGGTCACTTGCTGGACAAGCTGGACACGTTCTGCCAGATCGAACAGAGGTCGCTTGCTCGGGCTGTTGGCGACACCGACCACCACCTCGTCAAACAGCTTGGCGGCGCGGCCGATGAGATCGGCGTGGCCATTGGTAACGGGATCAAACGTCCCGGGATAGATCACCCTGGTAGTCATCTTTGCGGTCCTGCAACCTGGAAATTTGGTCGCATTATAAGGTCGTCGCTTGAGAATAGCAGTGCATCAGGCAAGAATACGCCATCGCGCATCAAGCCTCCCTGCATTGGTGACAGGGAGCAAAGGGATTTTTTATGAAACGTATTCTGGTCGTTCGCAATGACAAGATTGGTGACTTCATGCTGGCGTGGCCGAGTTTCGCCATGCTCAAAGGTTCCATGGAGTGTCATGTGACTGCCCTGGTTCCGGCCTACACGGCCCCGCTGGCCCGGCTTTGCCCCTGGATTGACGAGGTGATCATCGATCCGGGCGTGCGTGCCGACAAGGAGCAACAGCGGGCACTGCTGGCCCGGATCAAGGCGGCGGCGTTCGACGCGTCCATCTGCCTCTTCTCCAACTCCCGCAACGCCATGCTGGTGTGGAAGGCACATATCCCTTACCGGCTGGCGCCGGCGACCAAGCTGGCGCAGGTGCTCTACAACCAGCGACTGGTGCAGCGCCGCTCCCGCTCCCAGAAGCCGGAATCCGAGTACAATCTGGAGCTGATCCGCCGCTTCCTGGCCGATCAGCAGGTGGCCGTGGTGGAGCCCAAGACCCCCTTCCTGCAGTTCGATGACGAGACTCTGCGGCAGGTGCGCGAGCAGCTGGCGCTCAAGCTCAAGCTCGATGCCAGCCGCCCCTGGCTGATGGTGCATGCCGGTAGCGGCGGTTCGGCCAACAACCTCTCCATCGAGCAGTATGCCCGCATCATCATCAAGCTCAATCAGGCCTGCCCCGAGCTGCAGTGTGTGCTGACCGCAGGCCCGGGCGAGGAGAAGATGGCCGAACAGCTGGCGGCCGAGTTGCTGGCCCATGGCGGTAACGGCTGGATCTACCGCTCCAGTGATGGCTTGCCGATGTTCTGTCAGGTGCTCGCCAACGCAGCCCTGTTTATAGCCGGCAGTACCGGCCCGCTCCATATTGCCGGCGCGCTCGATGTGCCGACCATCGGCTTCTTCCCGATGCGCCGCTCCGCCACTCCGCTGCGCTGGAAGCCCCTCAACAGTGAAGGGCGCCACCTCGCCTTCAGCCCGCCTGAGGATAGCGACCATCCTGAGGATATGAGCCAGCTCGATCCCAAGACCATGGTGCCGGTGATGGCCCGCTGGGCGGCGCCGTTCTGGCAAAAGTAAGGTGTGCAGCAATGCAAACAGGGCCCCGCGGGGCCCTGTTTCGTATGACGGTTATTCCGGCTGCTGCGGTTGCTGGCGCACCCAGAGGTCGGCGTATTTGACGAAGGTGGAGTGGGCGGAGAGGATGGCCAGCAGCAACCCCTGCTTGCCATCGAGGAAGCCCGCTTTGAGCAGGTACATCTTGATGAAGCAGCCGACCGCGTGGATCAGCCCCTGACTGAGGGAGCCCTTCTTGCCGCGGGCGGTGCGCTGATCGGCCCAGGCGCGGGCATAACCGGCGGATTTCACCAGATAGTGCTCCAGATCCCGATAGGTGAAGTGGAGCAGGTCACCATGAATATTGACGATCTTCATGTTGGCGCGCACTTCCACCTTTTCGTGCACCAGTGCCTCGTTGTAGCTGGTGAGCGCCTTGGGATAGAGGCGCAGCACCCGATCCGGATACCAGCCGCTGTGGCGGATAAAGCGGCCAAACACCCAGGAGAGGCGCGGGATCGAGTAGATGGTATCGCTGGCCGGATTGGCCATCACCTCGGCGATGGAGGTTTTCAGCTCGGGGGTGAGCCGCTCGTCGGCGTCCAGCCACAGCACCCAGTCGGATTGCACGTGGGACTGGGCCAGTCGGCGCTGTTTGCCAAAGCCCGGCCACTTGGCGTTGACGAAGAAGCGGGCACCAAACTCGGCAGCGATGGCCGGGGTCTCGTCCTGACTGCCGGAGTCCAGAATGACGATCTCGTCCACCAGTCCGTCGAGGGAGGCGAGGCACTTGCGCAGGTTGTCGGCTTCATTCTTGACGATCAGAACGGCAGCCAGAGTCGGTTTTTTCACGAATGTGGGCTCACGGTTATTGCCCGGCTGGCGGGTCGAATGCGTATTGATGGGCCATTCTAACGGAAAAATGGGCCAAAGAGAGAGCCGCCATTGCCCGTTTCCATCAGCTGTTTGACTGTCTCCTCTCGTCCGGTTGGAAGCGGGCCACCGCTGGAAAAATGGGGTGACGGCAGCGTCTGCCAAGGATCTTCTGTTATTTATCCAGTCATTCTTGGGGCATAATCTCGCCCAGTGATGATTAACAGCCGGGCCAGACCCGAGAGAAGACGCGTAATGAAAATATTGGTGATCGGCCCCTCCTGGGTCGGCGATATGGTGATGTCCCAGAGTCTCTACAAGGCGATCAAGGCCAACCATCCGGAGTGCGAGCTGCACGTGATGGCCCCCGCCTGGTGCTGCGCCCTGCTGGAGCGGATGCCGGAGGTGGACAAGGCGATCACCATGCCCCTTGGCCACGGTGACTTCAAGCTGGTGGCACGCCGCCGCCTCGGCAAGCAGCTGGCGGCGGAGAAGTACGATCAGGCCATCGTCCAGCCCAACTCCATGAAGTCGGCGCTGATCCCCTGGTTTGCCCGCATTCCGGTCCGTACCGGCTGGAAGGGCGAGAGCCGCTACGGTCTGCTCAACGACCTGCGCAGCAACAAGTCTGCTTTTCCGCTGATGGTGGAGGGCTATCTGGCGCTCGCCTATCCCAAGGCGCAGATGAAGAGCCGGGCCGATATTCCGACCATTCCGCACCCCTCTCTGCACGTCGATCTGGTTAACCAGAGCAAGGCGCTGGAGCGATTGGGGCTGGATCGCGCCCGCCCGGTGCTGGTGCTCTGTCCCGGTGCCGAGTTTGGCCCGGCCAAGCGCTGGCCGGAGGGGCACTACGCCGTGGTGGCCCAGCAGCATCTGGACGAGGGGTGGCAGGTGTGGATCTTCGGCTCCAACAAGGATGTGCCGGTAGCCAATACCATCCGGGATCGGGTCAACCTGCTGACCCGCCCCAACTGCCACGTGCTGGCGGGCAAGACCAGCCTGCACGAGGCGATCGATCTAATGGCGCTGGCCAGCCGGGTCATCTCCAACGACTCCGGCCTGATGCACATCGCCGCCGCCCTCAACCGGCCGCTGGTGGGCGTCTATGGCTCCACTTCGCCGCTCTACACCCCGCCGCTGGCGGATCGGGTCGAGATCGTTCACACCGACATCGAGTGTCGCCCCTGCTTCAAGCGCACCTGCAAGTTCGGCCATCTCAAGTGCCTGATCGAGCTGGCGCCGGAGCAGGTGGTCGATGCCTGCAAGAAGCTGGAGCAGAGTCAGTAAGATGCCCTACCGCCTGCTCTACAACCTGCTGATCCATCTGGGATTGCCGCTGGCGCTGCTGGCCCTCTACAAGCCTAAGAAAGGCAAGCCCGGCTTTGGCAAGCGCTGGGCCGAGCATCTCGGGCGGCTGCCCGCCACCGGACAGGAGGCGCCGCTCTGGATCCATGCGGTGAGCGTGGGGGAGACGCTGGCCATCACGCCGCTCATTCGCGCCCTCAAGGCGGAGCGGCCCGATCTGCCGATCCTGCTCACCACCACCACCCGCACCGGTGCCGATCAGGCTGCCAGGCTGGGGGATCTGGTGATCCATCGCTACGCGCCGCTCGACTACCCCTGGGCCATTGCCGCCTTTCTCGACACCTTCAAGCCGCGCGCGCTCTGGGTGATGGAGACCGAGCTGTGGCCGAACTGGCTGGCCGCCTGCGAGGCGCGCCACCTGCCGGTGACCATCATCAACGCCCGCCTCTCCGAGCGTTCCTGCCAGCGTTATGCCCGCTTCCACGGTGCCTTCGACGCCCTGAGCCGGCCGCTGACCCATCTGCTCTGTCAGCATCAGGATGACGCCGACCGCTTCGCCCGCCTCGGCATCGATCGTTCGCGGCTGGCGGTGACCGGCTCCATCAAGTTCGACATCCAGTTTGGTGACGAGGTGCAGGCCAAGGGGCGCGCCCTGCGCCAGCAGCTGGGTGCCGAGCGGCCGGTCTGGATCGCCGCCAGCACCCATCTGGGTGAGGACGAGCAGGTGCTGGCCGCCTTCGATCTGCTGCTCAAACGCCATCCCGACGCGCTGCTCATTCTGGTACCTCGCCACCCCGAGCGGTTTGACCGGGTGGCCGAGCTGTGTGCCCCTTACGGCTGCGTGCGGCGCACTGATGGTGCTGCGGTGAGTGCGGAGGATAAGGTCTATCTCGGCGATACCATGGGCGAACTGCCGCTGATGCTGGCGGCGGCCGATGTGGCCTTCGTCGGCGGCAGTCTGGTGAAGATCGGTGGTCACAACCTGCTGGAGCCGGCAGCGCTCGGCAAGCCCTGCCTGACCGGTCCCGCCTACTTCAACTTCAGCGATATCACCCGCCAGCTGGTGGCTCAGGGGGGCGCCGCCATCGTGGCCGATGCCGCCGAGCTGGGCGAGCGGGTGAGCCAGCTGTTTGCCGACGAGAGCGCCCGCCGCGAGATGGGCGAGCAGGCCCGCGCCGTGGTGCTGCGCAATCAGGGAGCCCTGGCGCGTACCCTCTCGCACTGCCTGACCGCACTGGAGAACGACTGAACCCATAACGAGCATCGTACTGGCTCTCGATTTTCAACTGCAAAAGCGCCAAAGCAGCTGCTCCCCGTTTCACACGTCATCAAAGAGGCAACCATGTTCAAGGCTCTGTTACTGGAAAACCAAGACGGCAAGACTGTTCCGACTCTGACCCGGCTGGCCGAGAGCCAGTTGCCGGAAGGTGAGGTGCGGGTAGCGGTCGCTTACAGCTCCATCAACTACAAGGATGGGCTGGCCATCACCGGCAAAGGCAAGATAGTGCGCCAGTGGCCGCTGGTGCCCGGCATCGACTTCACCGGTACCGTGCTCGAATCTGCCGACAGCCGCTATCAGACCGGCGACAAGGTGGTGCTGACCGGTTGGGGCGTCGGCGAAGGGCACTGGGGCGGCATGGCCGAACAGGCGCGGGTCAAGGGGGACTGGCTGGTGCCGTTGCCCGCCGGGCTGGATGAGCGCCAGGCCATGTGCATCGGTACCGCCGGTCTCACCGCCATGCTCTGCGTGCTGGCACTGGAAGAGGCGGGTATTACTCCAGATAGCGGCGAGGTGCTGGTCACCGGTGCGGCAGGCGGCGTGGGGGCCACCTCGGTTGCCCTGCTGGCAGCCCTTGGCTATCAGGTGGCTGCGCTGACCGGTCGTCCGGAAGAGCAGGGCGCCATGCTCACTGCGCTGGGTGCCAGCCGCATCGTGCCGCGCAGCGAGCTGCTGGTGCCTGCCAAACCGCTGGAGAACCAGCTGTGGGCCGCTGCCATCGATACCGTCGGCAGTCAGGTGCTGGCCAAGCTGCTGGCCCAGATGAACTATGGCGGCGCCGTGGCGGCCTGCGGGTTGGCGGGCGGCTTTGATCTGCCTACCAGTGTGATGCCCTTCATCCTGCGCAATGTGCGGCTACAGGGGGTCGATTCGGTGATGTGCCCGTTTGAACGTCGTCAACTGGCGTGGCAGCGACTGGCACGGGATCTTCCTGCCAGCTTCTTCGCTCAGGCGGTCACCGAGATTGGGTTGGAGCAGGTAGTGGAGGCAGCCGAGGCCATTACGCAAGGCCAGATCGCCGGCCGGACCCTGGTCAAACTTTGAACTCTTTCTGACTGGCGAGCCCGACAATTCCGGATAAAATTGGAGTGCGGGTGAACTATCCAAGGAGAGTGAAGATGGGTGGACACAAGCCGGATTACGACTCCTCTGATGATGATTGGGAGCCGGATTCCTGGGAAGAAGAGCTGGATCAGTGGGAAGATGAAAGCTGGCAGGATGATGACACTTTCGATGACCAGTGAACCACGGCATTGAACGAACAGGCGGGCTTTGGGCCCGCCTGATTTTTTTGCCGCGCTCACATGGCTGAGCGTTCGTCCTTGGTCAGGGGCGGGGCGCTGAGTAGAATGAACTGCCCAAATGACGCTCAAGGATGACTATGCGACTCACCATCATATTGTTGGCTGCCCTGCTGGGTGGCTGTGTCTCCAACGATGATCCCTGCGAGAAGGTGTGGAGTGAGGTGGGGGAGGCGGATGGCAAGCTGGGCTTCACCACTGAGCGGATCGAGTTCCATCAGGGCCAGTGTGGCAAGAAGGTGGATGCCGAACGGTGGAAGCAGGGACACCAGAAGGGATTGGCATGGTATTGCCGCCCCGAGCACCTCTATCTGGCTGGCCGCTCAGGCGAGGAGTATCGCGGCGTTTGCCCGAACGACATGCAGGCCCGCCGGCTGTTCGAACAGGGGCGTCAGGGGTGGACCGATCAATAACGCCCTGACAGGGAGGGGCGTTACTCCTCTTTCAAACGCAGCGGCTGGCAGAGGTAACCCTTGTCATTGGCACTGCGGGCACACTTGCTGCAGACAAACTTGGGTTTGCGGACTATCTTGCGCAACGCCTTGAGATCGGTGGGGATCTCGTGACGGCGCCATTCACACAGGGTTTTGCTGCCCATAACGACTACCTCTACGACTTGACGGCCGTATTGTAATCGATTTTCATTTCGAATAAACCGACAAAGCTCGCTTATTGGCCGATATGCCAATAAGCGATTGTTTCGGGAGGGATTACTGGTAGAGGAACTTGGTGAAGATAAGCTCGCGCACCGCTTTCTTGCCGGTCTCTTTCACCAGCAGTTCGTTGACGGTTGTCTCGCACTCCTTGCGCAGCTCTTCTCGGTTGGTCAGGGACTTCACTTGATCGGCATTTTTGCTGCCAATCAGACGGATGATGGCATCGCGGATCAGCGGGTCATGCTGCTCCAGCAGCTTGAGATCGGCTTCGTTTTCCGCCATCAGCTCTACCGTGACCCGGATATAACCGAGGGTTTTGCTATCACTCAGGTAGTTGGTGATGATGTCGGGATCGAGCGCGTGGTAGGAGAAACCGGGCTTGGCAGCCCCCTCTGCGCCCTCGGCGGGCGGCTCATCTTCAGCCAGAGCTTGCTGCTGCAGGGCGCCACAGCTCAGTAACAATACCAGCAGAATTTTGAAGATCTTCATATAGATGGCTCATCAGCAAGAGATAACCCATTTTTGATGTTGCCATCGGGGCCGTCAAGCACGGATGTTCTTACATTTCGCTATTGATTTACGGATAATAAACCGGATTTTAACCTGAACACGGAAATCTCTGGATGGTGAAGCTGTGAAGTCCGAGTTGACTGTTCCCCTCACGCCGTTAAGCGGGTGGCTGGCCCCCGAATGTTGCGAATTGCCCGCCAGCTTGCGCCCCTGGCTGCTGGAGCCCGGCTCCATGACCCGGCGTCTGCGTCAGTACAATCGCCACTTTTCGGTGGAGTGGCTGGGCAATCACCCGGTCGCCCTTACTGCCGATGAGCAGTGGCTGGTGGATTCGGCCTCGCCGGCCGGTATCTGCCGCGAGGTGATCCTGCACGGGGATCGTGGGCCCGCCGTGCTGGGCTGGACCCTGTTTGCCGATGACGCACTGCAAGGGAGCGGCATTGCCGAGCTTGGCGAGCAGCCGCTGGGTGAGCGGGTATTTGGCCATGAGCCTGCCCGCCGCGATCATCTGCAACTGGCCCGTTTCGATATTGCCGCCAATCCCCGTTGCCCGGCCGCCACTGTCTGGGGGCGTCGTTCCCGTCTGTTTCTAGGGCAGTGGCCACTGCTGGTGCACGAGCTGTTTCTGCCCTCTCTCGTCTGTGACAAGGAGCTGGAGTGAATCTGTTAACCAAGGAGCGGGGACTTGCCTACATGCAGTTGGCCCGCGTCGACAAACCCATAGGTACTCTGCTGCTGCTGTGGCCAACCCTGTGGGCGCTCTGGCTGGCCGCTGGTGGCCTGCCCAATCTCTGGGTGCTGACCGTGTTTGTGGTCGGGGTCTTTCTGATGCGCTCGGCAGGGTGCGTGATCAACGATTATGCGGATCGCAACTTCGATGGCCACGTCAAACGCACCGCCGGTCGCCCCTTGCCCACGGGTAGAGTCAAGCCGTGGGAGGTGCTGGCGCTCTTCTTCGTGCTGGCGCTTATCTCGTTTGCGCTGGTGCTGACCATGAATCCGCTCACCATCGGCCTGTCGTTTGTCGCCCTGCTGCTGGCGGTGAGTTACCCCTTCATGAAGCGCTTTATCTCCAACCCCCAGCTGGTGCTCGGGATGGCCTTCTCATGGTCGATCCCGATGGCCTATGCGGCGCAGGCAGATGCCCTGCCGCTGGTGGCCTGGCTGCTCTTCTTCGCCAACCTGCTCTGGACCGTGGCTTACGACACCCAGTACGCCATGGTGGATCGGGATGATGACCTCAAGATCGGCCTCAAATCCAGCGCCATCCTGTTTGGTCGTTACGACAAGCGGATCATCGGCGCACTGCAACTCTCGACGCTGCTGCTGTTGCTGGCGGTCGGGCAACTGATGACGCTGGGGGGCTGGTATTACTGGGGATTGCTGGGAGCGGCGGTGCTGTTTGTCTATCAGCAGCGGCTTATTCGCGAGCGGCAGCGGGAAGCCTGCTTCCAGGCGTTTCTCAACAACAACTATGTGGGGGCGCTGGTGTTTGCCGGTCTGGTGCTTGACTACCTGCTGGCGTGACATGTTCCCGCGCAGACTCCGATAAAAAAGAAGGCCGCATGATGCGGCCTTCTTTGTTTGCGTTGCAGATCAGAGCTGATTGCCTGCCTGAATGGTGCGGCGGATCTTGTTGCTCAGCAGCGGCACTATGTTGTCGGCCAGCGCCTGGAAGCGGCCAAGATCCGGCTTGCACTCGGGAGAGAGGTAGCCCTCTTTGCGCAAGGTGTGGATCAGGGTGCTGAACAGCTTCTGGTCGAAGAACTCGGGGGCGTTGATGCCGTGCAGGGTGCCGAGGCGCTCTGCCATCATCAGGCCGTCCGCTTCCAGCTGCTCCGCCTCGATATGGGGCTGGGCCAACACCCGGGTCAGCACGATGGCGTAGCGTTGCAGGGTCTCCTGAATGCTCTCCGCCAGCAGCAGCAGGCGCATCTGGTTGGCCGGATTGACCCAGTAGCCGTCATCGCGGGTCTCGATCAGTTGCTGGGTCTGCAGGGCATCGAGCAGGCTGTCGACCAGCGCCGGCAGATCCTCCTCTTCATAACGCAGGAACAGCTCGGTCTTGAGCAGCGGATAGATGTCGATGCAACGGGCCATGATCTCGCTGCGGGAGATCCCTTCGCACCGTTCGATCAATGCCGCCACCAGAGAGGGCATGGCGAACAGGTGGAGGATGTTGTTGCGGTAGTAGGTCAGCAGGATCGCCTGATAGCGGTCGAGACTGATGATCTGCCCCAGCTTGTCCTCGCTGACCTCGAACTTGTTGAGCTCCATCGCCTGATCCAGCAGGGTCTTGGCATCCTCATCCGGAATGGTGCTCTGCGGGCTGTAAGGCACCGCTTGGAGCAGATCCAGATAGGTGTTGAGCTGGGCCTGCAATTCGTCGCGGGTCAGGGCGTGGCGCTCGGCGGCCAGCAGCGCCAGCGCGCTCAGGGTCAGGCCGTTGACGGCGGCAGCGCCGTTGATGCGGGTCATCAGCAGTTCGGCCAGATTGTTGACGGTGCCCGCCATCCACTCCGGACGCTCCTCTTCCCCGATGTGCTTTTTCCAGTCGGGGATGTGTTCGCTCAGGTAGCTGTTGAGAGTCAGCGGCTCGCCGAAGTTGACGAAACCACGGCCGTAGTTGCGCAGCTTGCGCAGGATGCCGAGCACCTGCAGGAAGCTCTCTTTCTCCTTGCGGCTCCCTTTGAGCTCGTTGTGGTAGGTGTTCACCTCCATCACGTGCTCGTAGCCCAGATAGACCGGCACCAGAGTGACCGGCCTGTCCAGCCCGCGCATCATTGCCTGCAGGGTCATCGCCAGCATGCCGGTCTTGGGCGGTAGCAGACGGCCGGTACGGGAGCGACCACCTTCGGTGAAGAACTCTACCGAGTAACCCTTGGCAAACAGCAGGTTGAGGTATTCCCGGAATACTGTGCTGTAGAGCGGGTTGCCCTTGAAGGTGCGGCGAATGAAGAAGGCGCCGCCGTGGCGGAAGATGGGGCCCGCCGGCCAGAAGTTGAGGTTGATGCCTGCCGCGATATGGGGCGGCACCATCCCCTGGTGGTAGATGACGTAGGAGAGCAGCAGGTAGTCCATGTGGCTGCGGTGGCAGGGAACGTAGACGATCTCGTGCCCTTCCTGCGCCAACTGGCGTACCTTCTCGGCGCCATTGACCGACAAACCGCGGTAGAGCTTGTTCCACAGCCAGCCGAGGAAGCTCTCGCCCAGGCGGATCAGCCGGTAGGAGAAGTTGGAGGCGATCTCGTCCATGTAGCCATGGGCGCGCTTTTGCGCCTTCTCGAGGCTGATCCCCTCGCGCTGGGCCTCCTCTTCAATCGCCTGCTGGATCACCGCGGAGTCGAGCAACTGCTTGAACAGCAGGTTGCGGTTCGGCAGTTTCGGGCCGGTGGCAGCCAGCTGCTGGCGGCTGAAGTGGGTTCGGGCCACTCGTGCCAGCTTGTGGGCGATCCCTTCGTCGGTGCCGTGCTTGTCCGCCATGTAGCGCAGGGAGAGCGGCGGCGAGAAGCGCACCAGATTCTCGCGACCCTTGAGGATCACGATGAGCGCCTTCTTCAGCCGGTTCGGCGCCAGACTGCTGATGATGTTCCAGCCGGAAGCCTCTTCGCCTTCCCGACCCGGGGCGCGGCCCCAGAACAGGGTGACGGGCACCACCTGGATATCGAGTTCGGGATCCTGCTTGTGCAGATCCAGCAGCTGGTGAAACTCCTGCAGGAAGGGGAGCGGTTTGCTGCGTTTGCCAAACAGGGGAGGCGGACGATCCAGACAGACATAGCGCGGCAGCAGCTGGCCGTTGAGCTCCAGCGGCGTGAAGGGGCCGGGCAGACCGAGATCCTCGCAGCACTGCTGCAAGGTCATCAGGTCGGTGATCGAACTGGTTTTCAGGGCATAGACGATGGGTCTGGCCGGATCCAGATTGAGTTCTGTGATGGGATTTTCCGGCAGGCTCTTGTGATTGACCAAGCCGCTGACCGGCCATTGCAAGATGGCTCTGGAAATCTTCTGTCCTAGGGACATGTGCGTCTGCTCTCCAAAAAAATGCGGCGTGAGCATAGCAAATCGACAGCCCCTTGTCGCCGAGAGGTACGATGAGTCGGCTGCGCAGGATCAAAACAGCAGTAAATGAGGGGTTGGTCGCGACAAATGTCAGCTGCGCCTTGCCTTGGCCACTGCACTGTATATACTGCCAGTGTGCTGTATAAAAAGACAGGTGCCAATTCTATGAAACCCCTTACCCCCCGCCAGGCCGAAGTGCTGGAGCTGATCAAGGTGAACATGAGCGAGACCGGCATGCCGCCGACTCGTGCCGAGATTGCCCAGAAGCTTGGTTTCAAGTCGGCCAATGCGGCCGAAGAACATCTGAAGGCCCTGGCCAAAAAAGGGGTCATCGAGATCATGCCGGGCACGTCCCGCGGCATTCGCCTGTTGCTCGAAGAGGAAGAGGTGCTGGAAGAGAGCGGCCTGCCGCTCATCGGCAAGGTTGCCGCCGGTGAACCCATTCTGGCTCAGGAGCATATCGAGAGCCACTATCAGGTTGATCCCGCCCTGTTCCATCCGCGCGCAGATTTTCTGCTGCGGGTGCAGGGGATGAGCATGAAGAACATCGGTATTCTGGATGGCGATCTGCTGGCGGTGCACAAGACCCAGGAGGTGCGCAACGGTCAGGTGGTTGTCGCCCGTCTCGATGAGGATGTCACCGTCAAGCGCTTCCAGCGCAAGGGCAGTCAGGTATGGCTGCTGCCGGAGAATGAAGAGCTCTCCCCCATCGAGGTGGACCTCTCCTGCCAGCAGCTCACCATCGAAGGGCTGGCGGTCGGGGTGATCCGCAACGCCGACTGGATGTAATCATCCCCGCCAACTGCGTTTGCCACACGGCCTCCTTCGGGAGGCCGTGCTGTTTCTGGCGCACTTTCCCTGTCATATCAAACAGATCATCGGCGGCGGCATTTTTGTCCTGCGCGACCGGCTACCAATCATCCATTTCAGATATATGCTCAGATCAGTGCCCTGTCGCCGAGACAGGGCTTGGCACCTCCCTCTGACCATCGCAATGCGCCGGGACGGGAGGGCCGGTAACAACGAGAATCGGGCAGTACACCTTCACGGGATATGAAGGGGGAGTGGGGAGATCCCGAGCCTTATCGGGCAAAGGGGACCACTCGTAATGGTTGCAGATAGTCGTGACGGGCCTGTTCCCAGTTCAGGCCGACGAAGCAACATGACCTGTCGGTCAAGGAGGACTGGTATGGCATCAAGATCGCCATGGGATTCAGAGGCTGGGGCTGCGCCAGCGGAATCGTCAATCACCCGTTTTGTCAAAGGTAGCCGGATGACCTGGTTTTACGGTGTCTGGCTGCACCATCGTGGTTCGCACTGGACGCTCTGGCTGGGATGCCCGAAAGAGAAGGTGGTGCGTCTGGTGCTGCTGTTCAAGCGGGGTCACGGTGATCGCCAGGGGGAAGAGGGCTGGCTGGCCCCCGTGATTCCCATCGGCGTGCGGGCCATCGGCAAGATGTTGCAGCAGGGGCGTAACGCTCGCCCCTGAGCAGAAGAGACCAACAAATCCATCCATAACCGGCACCCGAGGGGGCCGGTTTTTTTATGGCCGCAACTGGCGATTAATTATGCCAAATGGTCGACTCCTGACAGGGCGTTGCACAAGGTTGAACCACCTTGGCGGCTCGCTGGGGTACAATGCCCCCCTCTTGTCCGGTCACTGCTGGCCATCTGCCTCGAACTGAAAGGGTCTCTTGTTATGATGAAGCTCCGCTATCCCCTGCTCTTTCTGCTGCTGACAGCCTGCCTGATCCTGGTGTTCTACGCCACGCAGCCAGAGCAGCCGGAACAGGCCGACTACTATCCGGCGGGGCGGGACATCAATGATTTCGCCTTTACCGATGCGGACAACCAGCCGTTCACCCCTGCCAACCTGAAGGGGCACTGGACCTTCCTGTTCGTCGGCTACACCTTCTGCCCCGATATCTGCCCCACCACGCTGGCAGATATGCGTTCCGCCTATGACCAGCTGAAGAAGATGGCGCCCGACAGTCAGGTGGTGTTTATCTCGGCGGATCCCCAGCGTGACGATATTCCACGCCTCAAGACCTATACCGCCTTCTTCAATCCCGAATTCAAGGCGGCCACTGCCCCCCACGACAAGCTGTTCCCGTTCGTGCGCAATCTGGGGCTCATCTACTCCATCGCCAATCAGGGGGAGAAGGATTACCTGATCGATCACTCCGCCTCCATCGTGCTCATCAATCCCAAGGGCAAGCTGCAGGCGGTATTCCGTCCGCAAGTGGCGCCGGGTCAGGTGCCCCGGGTGCAGATGGCCACCATGCTCTCTGACTTCGCCCGCATTCTGAAGCTGGCAGGCCACTGAGCGTGACCCCAGCTGTTGCCCCCTGGTGGCGAGACCCCTCTCGCCACCGCGCTGTCTTTGCGCTCGCCCTGCCCATGGTTTTTTCCAATATCACCACCCCCTTGCTGGGGCTGGTGGACACCTGGGTGATCGGTCATCTCGGTCAGGCCTGGTTTCTGGGGGGCGTGTCGGTCGGTGCGACCCTGATCAACCTCATCTTCTGGCTGCTCGGCTTCTTGCGGATGTCGACCACCGGCCTGACGGCGCAGGCGCACGGCGCCGCCGACGGTCGTGCCCAGCTCGATACCCTGCTGCGGGCGCTGGGGCTGGCCATTGCTCTCGGCCTGACGCTGCTGCTGTTGCTCTTCCCGCTGTTGCCACGGCTGATCGCCCTGAGTGGCGGCTCGCCCGAGGTGCAGTTTTATGCGGGCCAATATGTGGCGGTGCGGATCTGGAGCGCCCCGGCGGCGCTCTGCAATCTGGTGATCATGGGCTGGCTGTTGGGGATGCAGGATGCCCGCAGCCCCATGGTGATGCTGATCCTCACCAATCTGGTCAATATGGCGCTCGATGCCCTGTTTGTGCTGGGACTCGGCTGGCAGGTGCGGGGTGTGGCGGCAGCCTCGGTCATGGCGGACTACTGCGCGCTGGCCGTCGGTATCTGGCTGGTACGCCGTCAGCTGGGGCAACTGGCGCCGACGGTGTGGCAGGATGGTTGGCAGCGCTGGCGGCAGCTTGCGCCTATGGTGCGGTTGCTCGGTCTCAACCGCGATATCTTCCTGCGCTCCCTCTGTTTGCAGCTCTGTTTCGCCTTCATGACTCTGCAAGGGGCACGACTGGGGGATGTGGCGGTGGCCGCCAATGCGGTGCTGCTCAACTTCCTGATGCTTATCTCCTACGGACTCGATGGTTTTGCCTATGCGGTGGAGGCCATGGTAGGACGAGCCATCGGTCAGCGGGATCGGCAGAAACTGCGGGAGGCCATCGTGCTCAATCTGGGCTGGGCTGCCCTCATCGCTAGTGGTTTTACCCTGCTGTTTGCCCTCTTTGGTGCCCACCTTATCGGCTATATCACCGACATTCCGGCCGTGGTGGCGGAGGCACATCGTCAGCTTCCCTGGCTGATCGCCATGCCGTTGCTGGCGGTCTGGTGCTTCCTGCTGGATGGCGTGTTCATCGGGGCGACCCGGGCGCGGGAGATGCGCAACAGCATGTTGCTGGCCGCGTTTGGCGGCTTCTTCCCGATCTGGTGGCTCTGTCAGTCGTGGGGCGTGGCCGCGTTATGGGCGGCGATGGCGGCGCTGATGGTGGGGCGCGGTCTGTCGCTGGGGGTCACTTGCTGGCGGCTGGAGCGCAGCGGGCATCTGCTCGACGCCCGCCACTGATCATCGGTGGCGCTTACATGGCACCGTCGTAGCCGAGCTGGCGCCAGCTCTCGTAGACAAAGACAGACACCGCGTTGGATAGGTTCATGCTGCGGCTCTGGGGTACCATCGGAATGCGCAGCCGCTGCTCGAATGGCAGGCTCTCGATGATCTCGATGGGCAGGCCGCGACTCTCCGGGCCAAACAGCAGGGCGTCGCCAAGGGCATATTGTGCTGCCGAGTGCGCGGTGCGGCCCTTGGTGGTGCAGGCAAACACCCGCTTGGGCGCCACGGTGGCCAGAAAGGCCTCATAGCTCGGCCAGCGCTTCACCTCGGCAAACTCGTGATAGTCGAGTCCCGCCCGCTTTACCCGCTTGTCATCCCACTCAAATCCCAGCGGCTCGATCAGATGGAGCCGGTAACCGGTATTGGCGCAGAGCCGGATGATATTGCCGGTGTTGGGCGGAATTTCCGGCTGGTAGAGGACGATATCGAGCATGACGCGCTCCTGCAAAGAGATGTAAAGGCAAGAAGGGGCGCCAGCATACCCAGCGCCCGTCCGGATGAAAAGGATCAGGCGATGGGCAGCTTGATCGTGATGGTCAGTCCGGTTGGATGATTGCTGCTGGCCGTAATGGTGCCGCCGTGACGCTGGATCGCCTCCGATGCGATAGCCAGTCCCAGCCCGGTGCCACCGGTCTTGGCGTTGCGGGCATCATCGACCCGGAAGAAGGGTTGGAACAGCAATATCTGCTGTTCGTCGGGGACGCCGGGCCCGTCATCACGAATAGTCATCACCCACTCCTGCCCATCCCGATACCATTCAACCTTGATGAACTCGCGGGCATACTTGAGGGCGTTGCGCAGGGGGTTTTCCACCGCCCGGGCCAGCAGCTCGGGCCACATCTGGATCGACTCGGCGGGCAGCGGTGGCAACCTGAGCTGCTTACCGCTCTGGTTCGCCTCAAACATCGCATCTTCGAGGATGGGCTCCAGTAGATCGGCCAGCGGCTGCACGATAGGGGCCTCAACATGCTGTTGCACCCGCGACAGATCGAGCAGGTCACCGATCAGCTTGTCCAGCCGCCCAATCTCCGATTCGATCCGCGCCAGCTCGGCGCTATCCCCCTGTTTGCGGCGGATCAGCGCTTGCGCCAACTGCATCCGGGTGAGGGGGCTGCGCAGCTCGTGGGAGATATCGGAAAGCAGCTGTTTCTGCTTCTGGATCATGCTCTTGAGCGTCTCTACCATGCGGCTGACGTTATCCGCCAGCTGACCGATCTCATCGCCCCGTCCCAAGTTGGGGATCTGCACCTCCAGATTGCCGGCCGCCAGTTGGGAGACTGACTTTTGCAATTGCAGGATGGGACGGGTCAACCGCCAGGCGAGCAGCAGGCAGAGCGGGGTGCTGACCAGCATCGAGATGCCCAGAATGCGGATCGGGTGATCCAGCACCTGAATGAACAGGAACAGATAGGGATTCTCGGCATTGAGGCCGAAATAGACGTGGTAGCGATGGCCGCGGTGCTCCATCAGGAAAGGCCCTGCGATCGCCTTGCGATCCTCGTTGCCCAGCATGGGTTTGGCCGGGTCGTCGGCGTCCACCATGAAGCGAACCACAAACTTGCGCGGATGGGTGGTGGACTGGATCTGGCCCCTCTCGTCGCGCAGGTAGACATTGTCCACCGGGAGCATGGCGATCTTGTCCATCGTTTTGGCCAGATCGAAATCCTGATCCGGATCGGCAGCGTTGAGCAGGGCCTGCACATTTTTCTGCATTCGCACCGCCTCATGGGTCGGCAGCGGGATCTGGTTGCGAGGATCCAGAGTGGGCAGGCTGATCACGGCGGCCAGCATCACCAGCAGCATGAACCAGAACCAGAGGAAGATATGGGTCGATATGCCGTTGAGGGAGCTGGTACTCTTTATTCTTGCTCTAGCCACAGGTAACCGCGCCCCCGTACGGTTTTGAAGCGGGGCTGGCCATCACTGCGCTCCGGCAACTTTTTGCGCAGGTTGCTCAGGTGCATGTCGATGGCCCGATCGAAGGGCTCCAGCTTCTTGCCAAGCACCTGTTCGGAGAGGTGGCTCTTGCTGACGATCTGGCCAGGATTGCGCAACAGGCACTCCAGCAGTCCGAACTCGGTGGCTGTCAGCTCCAGCAGCTGTTCGCCGCAGCGGGCTTGCTGCAGGCCGGGTTGCAGCACTATATCCATGAAGTGCACTTCGTCGGAGGAGCTGCCACGCTGGGGCGGGGCACTCTGGGTGCGGCGCAGGATGGCGCGAACCCGGGCCAGCAGCTCCCGATCGTCGAATGGCTTGGCCAGATAGTCGTCGGCTCCGGCCTCCAGACCGTTGACCCGATCCTGGCTGTCGCCACGAGCGGTCAACATCAGCACCGGGGTTTCATGGGTTTTGCGCAGCTTGGTCAGCATGGCAAAGCCGTTGAGTTTTGGCATCATTACATCCAGCAGCACCAGATCGAAGCCCTGCTCCGCCAGCCGTTGCAGCCCCTCTTCACCATCCTCGGCGACCGTGACCTGAAATCCTTCCAGGGTCAGAATTTCGGTGAGCAGCTGGGTCAATTCAAGATCGTCGTCGACCAGGAGTATTCTGTTCATCGCTTCTTGTTCCACTGATTTTCGCGCCAAATCGACGCCGGGGTCAGGGTATAATAAGTTTTTCATCGTCAGAGGAAAGCCGGTTTTGAGCCATCAACAATATTCCCGTTGGGTAACCTTTGCCAGCATGGCGGCGGTTACCACTGCAACCTTGCTGATCACCGGCAAGCTGATCGCCTGGTTGATGACCGATTCGTCGACCCTGCTGGCGTCGCTCACCGACTCTTTCATGGATGTGAGTGCCTCCATCATCAACCTGCTGGCCATTCGCTATGCGCTGGCCCCGGCCGATGATGAACACCGCTTCGGTCACGGCAAAGCGGAGTCTCTGGCGGGGCTGATCCAGTCGGCCTTTATCTCCGGTTCCGCATTGCTGCTGGTGATGCACGGCATCTCCTCCCTGCTCAAACAGGCACCTATTGAACGGTTAGAGGCGGGTCTCTGGGTTAGTGGCGGTTCCATTGTGCTGACCCTGCTGCTGGTCAGTTTCCAGAGTTTCGTTATTCGCAAGACCAACAGCGTGGCCATCAAGGCGGACATGTTGCACTACCGCTCCGATCTGCTGCTCAACGCCGGTGTCTTGCTGGCGCTGGTGCTGGCGGGACAGGGGTGGTACTGGGCTGACGGCCTGTTTGCCATCCTGATCGGGTTGCTCCTGCTGTGGGGGGCGGGAAATATCGGCTACGAGTCGGTGCAGGCCCTGCTCGATCGTCAGTTGCCAGCGGAAGAACAAGCGAGAATAATGGCCCTCTGCTGTGCCGTAGAAGGGGTACACGGCGTTCATGACCTGCGTACCCGTCAATCCGGGCCGACCCGATTCGTACAGTTGCATCTGGAACTGGATGATCAGATCCCCCTGGTCAAGGCCCATCAGATCGCCGATGAAGCCGAACTGGCGGTACGCCAGGCATTCGAGCGGATGGATGTCATCATCCACATGGACCCCATCTCGGTGCTGACAAAAGAACAACAGAGCCCTCACCCAGAACAACAGTAGGCTGCAACATGGATGAACTGGTTGCCAAAACCTGGCACAAAATTCAGCAAGAAGCACAGTGCATGGCGGCTCAGGAGCCGATGCTGGCCAGCTTCTTTCACTCCACCATTCTCAATCACAAGAATCTGCGTTCGGCCCTCAGCTTCCAGCTGGCCAACAAGCTCGACAGTGCCACCATGCCCGCCATCGCCCTGCGCGAGGTGATCGAGCTTGCCCTGCACAGCGAGCCAGAACTGTTAGCGGCTGTCGCGGCCGACATCTGCGCGGTACAGGAGCGGGATCCGGCGGTCGATCTCTTCTCCACCCCGCTGCTCTACCTCAAGGGGTTCCATGCCCTGCAGGGCTATCGGGTTGCCAACTGGCTGTGGCGCCAGGGGCGCCGCTCGCTGGCCCTCTATCTGCAAAACCAGATCTCGGTGGTGTTCGGGGTGGATGTACACCCGGCCGCCCGCATTGGCAAGGGGATCATGTTTGACCACGCCACCGGCATCGTGGTGGGCGAGACGGCGGTGATTGAAGATGATGTCTCGATCCTGCAGAGCGTGACCCTGGGTGGTACCGGCAAGGAGAGCGGCGATCGCCATCCCAAGATCCGCGAAGGGGTGATGATAGGGGCGGGCGCCAAGGTGCTCGGCAATATCGAAGTGGGTGTGGGCGCCAAAATTGGCGCCGGCAGCGTGGTGATCAACCCGGTGCCACCTCATACCACGGTTGCTGGCGTACCCGCCAAGATCGTCGGCCGTCCGGAGTGCGACAAGCCTTCACTGGATATGGATCAGTGTCTCTGATCTCCTGACCGGAGGCGTCGATGGCCAAACGCTGGTCGGGTTATCTGATTTTGGGGATGTGGCTGCTCAACCTGCTTCATCTCTATCTGAGTCTCTCCCCCTGGCCCGCGGCCATTGCAGCCTGGGGGGCGTCACTGCTCACCTGGCCCTGGCTGGTAGGGGCCGCCAGGCGGCAGGCGCTGGCCCTGTATAGTGCCGCCCTGCTGCTGTTGATCTTCTCCTGGTGGCAGGGCGCGACCCTCATTGCCGGTGACTGGCTGCTGCCCAATATCAATATGCTCACCATGTTTGCCGCGGTGAGCACCCTCAACCTTGCCACTTCCGGCTTGCTGACCGGCACCACCTCCTGGACCGGGCGCAAGGGGCTGTGGAGCACCATGGCCAGCCTCAATCTGCTGGGGGCGGTCATCAATCTCTCGGTGCTCTTTATCATCGGCGATCGGCTGGAGCGTAATGGCACCCTGGAGCGGCGTCAGGTGATGGTGCTGAGCCGGATTTTCTGTGCCGCCGCCTTCTGGTCACCCTTCTTTGTCGCCATGGCGGTGGCGCTCACCTATGCGCCGGGCTTGCAGCTCTCCCATATTCTGCCGTTCGGGATCCTCGCCGTCTTGCTGGCGATGGGGCTGACTGCCTGGCAGGTGGAGAGGATCGGAGTGGCCGACTTTGCCGGTTATCCGCTGCGGTTGCAGACCCTGGGTTTGCCAGTCACGCTGGCGTTGCTGGTACTGCTCATCAAGCAGATCTGGCCCCAGCTCGGCATTCTGGCGGTGATCGCACTGGTGGCCCCGCTGCTGGCGCTGCTCTTTATGCCGAGGACAGGGCGCAAGGCGGCCCTCAAGCGGCAGGTGGTGGAGCGTTTCCCCGCCATCGGCGGTCAGCTGGTGCTGTTTCTGGGGGCCGGTTTGTTGGCGGCAGGCATCAACAGTGCGCTGTCGGTCATCGATTTCGGTGCCGGTCACGGCCTGCCGCTGTTCAACCACTTTGGCTGGCTGGAGGCATCCCTCACTCTGCTGCTGATCCTGCTGGTGGCCATCGTCGGGGTACATCCGCTCATCAGTATCTCCGGGCTGGCGCCACTGCTCTGGCCGCTGGCGCCGGATCCCAGCCTGCTCGGTATGTGTTTCCTGCTGGGATGGGGGCTTGCCACCGGCACCAGTCCGCTCTCCGGATCCAATCTGGCGCTGGCCTCCCGTTACAACCTCAGTGCCGGGCTGATCCTGCGCTGGAACCTGCTTTACGGCCTGCTGATGTATGTGGTCGCCTGTCTGTTGCTGGGGGCTTATATCGCCTTGCATGGATAGCGACCGTGCCATCAGGATGGCATCAATGATGCGTTGGTAGCGGCGCTTTTTAGGTACGGTTTAGAGTGTTGTCGCGACTCGGGCGCAGGATGCGAGAAAAATAGACGCATATTTAGACAATACATCTATGGAAGGCGCATTTTACAGCGCACTGGCTTGTTTGTGCCGATAGGCTCGGGGTATGCTGGCTCCACGCGCTTGAATCGCCCTCTGTGGGGCATCGCAATTGAACAAACAGGTATGCATATGTCACTAGAAGTCCTTGAGCAACTCGAATCCAAAGTACAATCCGCCGTCGACAACATCTCCCTGCTGAAGATGGAGCTCGACGAGCTGAAAGAACAGAACAGCAAGCTGCAAGACGAGAACCATCAGCTGCGTAACGAGCACGCTGCATGGCAGGAGCGTCTGCGTGCCCTGCTGGGTAAAATGGATCAGATGGGCGAAACCATCTAATTCATCGCCTTCAGGCAGAATTGAAAACGGGCCGCTCCATGAGCGGCCCGTCTATTTTTGTTTTGGCGGGATGGGAATTACAGCGCCAGCAGTTGTTTGACTGTCTTCTCGATGCCGTCCGCGGCTTCGACTATGTTGTTGGCCAGCATGTAGGCGGGGGTGGAGATCACCTTGCGCTCCTGATCCACCACAAACTCGTTGACCGGGCAGTTGAGATGGCTGCCACCCATCTCCTCGATGGCGTTGGCGGTACCCTCGTCATGGCCGATGGTCGCCAGCGTTCCAGCACCATATATCAGCGGGATCATGGCGGGCGCGATGCAGATATAGGCGGCCGGTTTATTGGCTTTGGCAAAGCTCTGGCACGCTTTCAGCACATCGGGCTGGATCTGGCATTCGGCGCCCCTGATTGCGAAGTCGCACAGGTTTTTGGCGGCGCCAAAGCCGCCGGGCACCAGCAGGGCGTCATAATCTACCGCATCCAGCTCGGCCACATCCTTGATCTGGCCACGGCAGATGCGGGCCGCTTCGACCAACACGTTGCGGCTCTCTCCCTCGCTCACTTCACCGGTCAGGTGGTTGATGACATGGAGCTGCGCCACGTTCGGGGCGAAGCACTGGACGGCGGCTCCCTGACGGGCCAACGCCAGCAGGCTGATGACGGCCTCGTGGATTTCGGCTCCGTCAAAGACGCCGCAGCCACTCAAAATCACGGCCACTTTTTTCATGGCAAACTCCTCGTTGTTGAAAATGTGAGCCAAGATGGATTGTTGTACTTTTGTATGGTTATCGCTCGCCATCTGCTGGTCAAGTCATCTTGCTGTGCTAGGATTGTTTCGTTTTGGATCCTGCTGTACCTACTCCCTTAAATCTTTTTCCACATTGATCGAGATCATTTTAACTGTCTCTCGATCGGTTTTTGCGATCTCAATATATTGTTTTTAATGGTTTTTTATATTTTTATGCACAGTTTTGTCACTGTGCACTCTGATGCGCCCCATTTTTGAACACAGAGTTATCCACAGGTTGAGTCCATTTATCAGGCGCTGTGTGTTGTTGCTACGCCCCTTGGTGTGAGGGGGGGCCTGTGGCATCCTAGCGGCTGTTTATCTCTGGCAGGACGATTTCATGGCCCCTAGCAACCCCCTTATTCTGGTCGACGGCTCCTCTTATCTTTACCGCGCCTTCTTCGCCTCCCAGCAGGCCGATCTGCGCACATCGACCGGTTTGCCAAGCGGCGCCGTCCGTGTCATGGCCAACATGATGCGCAGCCTGCGCAAGCAATATCCTGACTGTCATGTGGCCGTGGTGTTTGATGCCAAGGGCAAGACCTTCCGCGATGACATCTATCCCGAGTACAAGGCGACCCGTGCCAGCATGCCGGACGATCTGCGCAGCCAGGTCGCGCCTATCCACCAGATGATCAAGGCGATGGGCTTCCCCTTCCTGATGGTGGAGGGGGTGGAGGCTGACGACGTGATCGGCACCCTGGCCCGCCAGGCGACCGAGAAGCAGCTGCCGGTACTGATCAGCACCGGTGACAAGGATATGGCACAGCTGGTCTCCGACCATGTCACCCTGATCGACACCATGAAAGATGTGAAGACCGATAGGGAAGGGGTGATCGAGAAGTTTGGCGTACCGCCCGAGCTCATCATCGACTATCTGGCTCTGATGGGGGACAAGGTCGACAACATTCCCGGCATGACCGGCGTCGGTGAAAAGACTGCACTGGCCCTGTTGCAGGGGATTGGCAGCATCGCCGAGATTGCCGCCAACCTCGACAAGGTGGCCGCGCTCGGCTTCCGTGGCTCCAAGGCGTTCGCCGACAAGTTCCGCGAGCAGGAGGAGCAGGTTCGCCTCTCCTATCGACTGGCGACCATCAAGACCGATGTCGAGCTGGAACAGAGTCTGGAAGAGCTGTTGCTCAAGCCGGTCGACAAGGAGTCCCTGCTGGCGGTCTATCGCGAATACGAGCTGCGCAACCTGATCAAGGAGCTGGAATCCGGTGGTGAAGAGGGCAGCGAGAGCGCCGGACAAGACGAGGCTGGCGATGAGAGCGCCGCTCCGGTTGCCGCCATCGAAACCGACTACCGCTGCATTCTGGACGAAGCCGAGTTTGACGGCTGGCTGGAACAGCTGAAAGCGGCACCGTTGTTTGCCTTCGATACCGAAACCACCAGTCTCGACTATATGGAGGCGCGGATCGTCGGCGTCTCCTTCGCGGTTGAGCCGGGCAAGGCTGCTTATGTGCCGTTTGGCCATGACTATCTGGGGGCACCGTTACAGCTGAGCGAGGCTGTGGTGTTGGGCAAGCTCAAACCGCTGCTGGAAGATCCGACCCGTCTCAAGGTGGGGCAGAATCTCAAGTACGATCGCAACGTGCTGCTCAACCACGACATCGACCTGCAGGGCATTGCCTACGACACCATGCTCGAGTCCTACGTGCTCAACTCCACCGCCAGCCGCCACGACATGGATTCGCTGGCCAAGCGTTATCTCGGAGTCGAGACCACCTCGTTTGAAGATATCGCGGGCAAAGGGGTGAAACAGCTCACCTTCAACCAGATCGAGCTGGAGCAGGCTGCCCCTTATGCGGCGGAAGATGCCGACATCACCCTGCGTCTTCATCAGGCGCTGTGGGGTCAGCTGGAGGCCGTGCCGAGCCTTGCCAAGGTATTCAGCGAGATCGAACTGCCGCTGCTGCCAGTGCTGGCGCGGATGGAGTTGCTCGGCACCACCATCGATCCCAAGCTGCTGCACCAGCAGAGCCAGGAGATTGAGCTGCGCTTGGCGGAGCTGGAGAAGCAGGCCCACGAGCTGGCTGGGCAGGAGTTCAACCTCTCCTCGCCCAAGCAGCTGGGGGAGATCCTCTTCACCAAGCTGGGCCTACCGATCATCAAAAAGACGCCGAAGGGGGCACCGTCCACCGCAGAAGAGGTGCTGGCCGAGCTGGCGGAGACCTATGAGCTGCCGCAACTGCTGATGGAACATCGCGGTCTGGCCAAGCTCAAGTCCACCTACACCGACAAGCTGCCGCTGATGATCAAGCCCCGGACCGGGCGGGTACACACCTCCTATCATCAGGCAGTGGCGGCTACGGGCCGTTTGTCATCATCTGATCCCAACCTGCAGAACATCCCGGTGCGCAACGAGCAGGGGCGCCGCATTCGGCAGGCCTTCATCCCGAGCGCCGGTTACAAGCTGGTGGCGGCGGACTACTCCCAGATCGAGCTGCGCATCATGGCGCACCTTTCCGGTGACAAGGGGCTGCTGACCGCCTTTGCCGAGGGCAAGGACATCCACAAGGCGACTGCCGCCGAGGTGTTCGGCGTGGCGCTCGATGCGGTCACCACCGACATGCGCCGCAGCGCCAAGGCGATCAACTTCGGCCTTATCTACGGCATGAGTGCCTTCGGTCTGGCCAAGCAGTTGGGGATCGGTCGTGCCGAAGCGCAGAAGTACATGGATCTCTACTTCGAACGCTACCCGGGTGTGCTGGAGTATATGGAGCGCACCCGTCAGCAGGCGGAAGCCCAGGGGTATGTCGAGACTCTGTTTGGTCGTCGCCTCTATCTGCCGGATATCAAGTCCCGCAACGCCGGTCTGCGCAAGGCGGCCGAACGGGCCGCCATCAACGCCCCGATGCAGGGCACGGCCGCCGATATCATCAAGCGCGCCATGATCAACGTGGACAGCTGGATCCGCGGTATCGAGGATGAGTCGATCCGCATGCTGATGCAGGTACACGATGAACTGGTGTTCGAGATCCGCGAAGAGAAGCTGGAGGAGTACACCGCCACCATCAAGGAGAAGATGTCGGCCGCAGCAGAACTGGATGTGCCGCTGGTGGTGGAGGCAGGTACCGGCGACAACTGGGATCAGGCCCACTGATCTCCGGTCAGCCGTTTTGCACTGCTATATAGCTATATAAGAAGCGAAGCCCGGCATCATGCCGGGCTTCCTGTTTCTGCCAGCCCTATCAGGTCTCTTGCAGATACTCATCCTTGAGCAGAACATAATTGTCGGCCGAGGTTTTGAGAAAGGCGATCTCGGTGGGCTTGAGCGGGCGAGCCTGTTTGACGGGATTACCTATATATAGAAAGCCCGATTCGAGTCGCTTGCCCGGTGGCACCAGCGAACCTGCGCCGATCATCACATCATCTTCAACCACGACGCCATCAAGCAGAATGGCACCCATGCCGACCAGCACCCGGTTGCCTATGGTGCAGCCGTGCAGCATCGCCTTGTGACCGACCGTGACATCTTCACCGATCAGCAGCGGATAGCCGGTCGGGTTGCTGGCGCTCTTGCGGGTCAGGTGCAATACGGTGCCGTCCTGAATATTGCTGCGGGCGCCGATGCGGATATGATTCACATCCCCCCGTGCCGCCACCATGGGCCAGATGCTGGCGTCGTCGGCCAGTTCGATATCGCCCACCAGTGTCGCGCAGGGATCTACATACACTCGTTTGCCCAATTGCGGGCGTTTTCCCTTGTAGGGTCTCAGTCGCAAGTCCATCTTGGCCTCCTTGTTTTCGGCCATTCTAGCAATCTGCAGGCTGTTTCTGTGGATAAGTTTGTATAAAAGCTGTGGTTGGAGATGAATAACTAAAAAAGTGCGGTTTTTTGCAATTTTATTGCCGATGAGGGGTTGCCAGAAAGAATCTGTTCCCTATAATGCGCCTCCATCGACAGGGCAAGCGGCAACGCAAACAACCTCGTCGGTAGCCTCGAAAAGCCTTTGAAAATAAGGCTTGACTCGAGAAGGCGGTTGAGTAGAATTCCAC
>NZ_JAAKVF010000026.1:0-55414 GCF_049175515.1 Aeromonas sp. 600479 | reverse complement strand
CCCCGATGCGGTACATAGGGGGTTCTGAGTAGAGAAATGCTAGTTGAAAATGTGTAAACCTATTTCAGGACTAGACACTGGCCAGTTCATCGTAGAAGTGGCCTTATTTGGCAATAAAGCCGCCTTTGGCCTTGGGCGCGGCGCCCACCTTTTCCAGGGTTTCTACTTCCACTTCAGTCTTGTTCCAGCTGTGGTCCACTTCACCACGAATGCGGATCAGGTCGTCCGGACCCACTTCGGTGCCGCGCCACACATCCTGATCCACTTCGACCTCAACCTCGCCACTGGCATCGCGGAATAGATAGTTCTCGCCGCCCAGATGCTTGACCAGTTTCCCTTCCAGGGTGGCACAGCTGTCATCGGCCAGATCTTTCAGTTGAGCAACGGAGACCTTGTTCTGCTCCTGCGGGCCTGTGTAGGCCGCCATGGCAAAAGAGGAGACAGACATCAGGGTTAACAGTCCGATTACGCTTGCGCTTGCCTTGTTCATTTCATACTCCTGTCGTTGGTATGAGGGCATTGTGCTGTGCAGGGCGTGAAACAAGCGTGAAAGATAAACCCATTGTGATTGGCTGTTTTGTGAGCGCAAGCGATTTCATCGATGGCGGAACATGTGTGATTTCATATGGAACTGTAATCTGTCGCCTTCACCAGAAGTCAGTGGCAGCAGACTCTTCCCATGCCTGTCGCCATTCGAGGAGAAGTCCGCAGGTCTCACCTGCTTAATCGAAGAGCATAACAATATGAAAAAATGGCTTGTTTGTTTATTGGGGTTAATGGCATTGACCGCGCAAGCGGCAGAGGGACGCCAACCTTTTTCCCGGGTCGTGATGTTTGGTGACAGCCTCTCCGATACCGGCAAGATGTACAAGAAGATGCGGGGGTATCTCCCCTCCAGCCCACCTTACTTCAACGGGCGCTTCAGCAACGGCCCGGTGTGGCTGGAGCAGTTGGGTGACGAGCGTTTCCCCGGTCTGGTCGTGGCCAACGAGGCGGAAGGCGGTGCAACGGCGGTGGCCTATAACCATCTGGGTGCCCTGAATGGCTGGCTCGGTTTCTGGTCCTGGGATCCCAAATATCAGGTGATCAACAACCTCGATTACGAGATCGACCAGTTCCTGAAAAAGGACAAGTTCCGCCCCGATGATCTGGTGGTGATCTGGGTCGGTGCCAACGATTATCTGGCCTATGGCTGGAACACCGAGCGGGATGCGGATCGGGTGATCGATACCATCCGGCTGGCATCCAACCGGTTGGTGCTCAACGGCGCGCAGCAGATCCTGCTGTTCAACATTCCTGATCTGGGGCAGACCCCGTCAGCCCGCAGCATGAAGGTGGTGGAGAAGGTGCGCCATGTGGCCAGCTACCACAACCAGAAGTTGCAGAACCTCACTCGCGAGCTGGCTCCCCTCGGCATAGTGAAGCTGTTCGAAGTGGACAAGCAGTTTGACGAGATGATGCGCGATCCTCAGCAGTTCGGGCTGAGTGACACAGAACACGCCTGCTACGGTGGTGGCTATACATGGAAGCCGTTCTCCGGCAGCGCCGCCGAGGTGGCTGCGACCCCGGCTTTGAGTGTCTCCGAAAGAGTGGCTATTGCCGGTAACCCGATCCTGGCGCAGGCGGTGGTGAGTGGGCAGGCAAAAGAGCGTGCAGCGAGCCTCGACTGCGATGAACATATGTTCTGGGATCAGGTGCATCCAACCAGGACGGTGCACAAGGTATTGAGCCAGCGTGTTGCTGACTTTATCGATCAGCACTACGAGTTTGTCCGTCGCTGATACTTGCCCAGGCTGGCGGATGCCGGCCCTTTTTTCACTCGCCAGTCTGAGCCAACACTTGCTTTGCGACCTAATAGCTCAAATAACAGACGTTTGTTGCTGTTTTTGTAACAAGTTTGCGTTACAGTGTTTTTTGTTAATTGATATCAGTGACTTGAAAATAGGCTAACGTTGATATGCTGCGATCGCTTTTGGGTGGTTGCACCTATAAGACGAGGTGATATCAATCAACCTCCTCCTACATAAAGTTGCAGAGGCTCAAACATGAAAAAATCATTGATTACCTTGCTGGTTACCGGCTTGCTGGCGGCCAATGCCCAGGCTGCCGGTCAGGACAACACCTGGTATGGCGGTGCCAAACTGGGTTGGTCCAACTTCTACGGCATTGATGAAAGCAATGCCCTGACCCTTGGCAATGAGACCAACGATGCCTTGGGTGCAGGCGTGTTTGGCGGTTATCAGATCAACAAGAATCTTGGACTGGAGCTGGGTTACGACTACCTGGGCAAATATAAATACGACGCAGTGAAGAGCGGTGCAGCTTTTAGCGATGAGGTGACTGCACAGCTGGCTCAACTGACCCTGAAACTGGGCTTCCCGGTTACCGATAATCTGGATCTGTATGGTCGTGTCGGTGGCGGTTATGGCTGGGCTGATACCAAGAGCGATGTCTACAAAGATGACAGCCGCTTTGTCATGGTCGGAGCACTGGGTGCCGAGTATGCATTCAACCTCGACTGGGCTGCTCGCCTGGAGTACCAGTACACCACCCCGTATGGCAGCCGCGATGATACCGGTCTGAGAATGGATAACGGCCTGCTCTCGCTGGCTGCGGTTTATCGCTTTGGTCAGGTTGCCCCTGTGGCGCCCGCCCCAGCTCCGGAACCTGCTCCTGCACCTGTGATGGTTGAGAAGCAGTTCACCCTGAGCTCCGATGTGCTGTTTGACTTCAACAAGGCGACTCTCAAGCCAGAGGCCAGTCAGGCACTTGATAGCCTCTATAGTCAGATTGAACAAGCACGACCCAAAGATGGCGTGGCAACCGTAATTGGTCACACCGACCGTATCGGTTCCGATGCCTACAACCAGAAACTCTCCGAGCAGCGTGCCCAGACCGTTGCCAACTATCTGGTTGGTAAAGGGATTCCGGCCGCCAAGATCAATGTGGAAGGGCGTGGTAAATCTTCACCGGTTACCGGCGACAGCTGCGTCAGCAAGTCCAAGCGTGAGCTGATCGTCTGCCTGGCTCCGGATCGCCGTGTTGATGTGAAAGTCGAAGGTGTCAGCGAGGTGCAGGAGTAATCCTTCACACTGAGCTGCTCTTCACTGGGGCTGGAATGAACAGCCCCTGTCGGTGCAAGAGAGACCAAAAAGCCAGTCAGTTGAGCTGACTGGCTTTTTACATTGGCATTGCGGTCGGGCAGGGGACAAATCAGGAAGGGAGCGGCATCACCCGGTTGCGCCCCAGCTCCTTGGCCTTGTAGAGCAGCTTGTCGGTACGTTCGACCAGACAGTCTGCGCTCTCCTGACCGTTGAACTCACCCACGCCAAACGAAGCTGTGATGTGGTCGATGCGGCGGCCCGATTTGCGATCCAGAATCGACATCCGCTCGATGGCGCGGCGCATGCTTTCCGCCATCTGTCTGGCCAGCGCCAGCGAGCGATGGGGGACCAGCATGGCGAACTCCTCCCCACCCAGCCGATAGGCAGTGACCCCCTCCTTGCAGGCATCGCGCAGCCGTTTGCTGAAGGCGCGCAGTACCTGATCGCCGAGCAGGTGACCGTACTCGTCGTTGAAGTTCTTGAATCGATCGATATCGGCGAGGATCAGCGAGAAGGGGTGCTGGCTGCGGATCAACCCCTCCAGCTCCAGATCGAAGGCGCGGCGGTTGAGCAGGTTGGTGAGGGCATCCTCGTTGGCCAGTTTGCGTGTCTCGTTGAGCGCCGCCCGCAGTTCCTTGATCTCTTTTTCCGCATTGCTGAGCTGGTTGCGAAAGTGCATGGTGGACATGCGCACATCCCGCGATTCGCGCACCAGCTCTCGCAGGATCCCCATGGTGTCTTCCAGGCTGAAGCCCTCGTCATCAATGCGGCTGAGCTTGTCAAAACTCTTGTCGAGCATCTCCTGAAACATGCCGGTATCGGATATGGCGTCCTGCATGGAGTGGCCGAGCTCGTTGGCCATGGCGGCGAGGCTCAGTTTCATCGCCTCCATCTGCTTCTCGTCCTGAGCGGCCAGATACTGGTGATAGAGCCGCTCGCAGGTAGTGAGTGAGCAGGTTCCCTGCATTTTGACAGCCTGATCAATCGCCTGGTTGAGTTCGGGCATGCTGGCCGAGACATAGTTGTACCAGAGATGGTAATTGTCCGGCGTAGTTGGGATTTGGTACTTGATCATCAGGGGAACTGCCTGCTTGAGATAAGCGGCAGATTGGGCAAATGTATCCTTACTCATGAGTTCTATGTCTCATCATGCCAGCGAACTGCACATAGTATGACAGAGAGATTGGCCAAAAGGCAGCCGATGGATGCCATTCGCCCCCCCCTCCGATATAATGGCACCGTTACCACCAACCCTAAGGCCTGCTTATGTCTCAAAAAGATCCTTTCCTCGAACGCGAGGCCGAAAAATACGAAAACCCCATTGCAAGTCGTGAACTTATCCTCGACCTCATCAAGGGCCATGAAAAGCCGATGTCACGGGAAGAGCTGGCAAAGGTCCTCAAGCTGACAGAAGAAGAGCCGTTGGAGGCCCTGCGCCGCCGCCTGCGCGCCATGGAGCGCGATGGTCAGCTGGTCTTTACCCGCAACCAGTGCTATGCCCTGCCGGATCGCCTGAATCTGGTGAAAGGCTATGTGCTGGGTCACAAGGATGGCTTCGGTTTTCTGCGTCCGGAAGGTGGTGGTCCGGATCTGTTTTTGAATAACCGTGAAATGCAGCGTCTGATGCATGGCGACTATGCGCTGGTGCAACCGACCGAGATCGACCGCAAAGGACGTCAGGAGGCACGTCTGGTGCGTCTGCTCAAGTCACGCGAAGCGGATATCGTCGGTCGTTACTTCGTCGAGAACGGTGTCGGGTTTGTGGTACCCGACGACAGCCGTATCGGCCAGGACATCATTATCCCTGAAGGGGAAAACAAAGGGGCTCGCCAGAGCCAGGTGGTGGTCGTGCGCATCAACCAGCGTGCCACCGCCCGCTTCAACGCGGTGGGTACCGTGCTGGAGGTGCTGGGTGAAAACATGGCGCCCGGCATGGAGATCGAAATCGCCCTGCGTACCCACGGTATCCCGCACACTTGGCCCGAGGAAGTGACTAAAGAGGTTGCCGGTCTGGGCGAAGAGGTGCCGGAGAAGGCTAAAGAAGGTCGCATCGACCTGCGCGCTCTGCCACTGGTCACCATCGACGGAGAAGATGCTCGCGACTTTGATGACGCTGTCTTCTGTGAAGCCAAGCGTGGTGGTGGCTGGCGCCTGTGGGTCGCTATCGCCGACGTCTCCGCGTACGTGAAACCTGGCACAGCCCTCGACACCGAGGCCTACCAGCGTGGCAACTCCGTATACTTCCCCGAGTTTGTGGTGCCCATGCTGCCGGAGGTACTCTCCAACGGTCTGTGTTCCCTGAACCCGCAGGTTGACCGTCTCTGCATGGTGTGCGAGATGACCATCTCCGCCGCTGGCCGCATGTCCGGCTACAAGTTCTACGAAGCGGTGATGAACTCCCACGCCCGCCTGACCTACACCAAGGTGGCGGCGATCCTCGACGGGGATCCCAAGCTGCGTCAGCAGTATGATCCGCTGGTGGGTCATATCGAGGAGCTCAACAACCTCTACAAGGCGCTCAAGCATGCCCGTCATCAGCGCGGCGCGGTGGAGTTCGAGAGCGAGGAGACCCGCTTCATCTTCAACGCCCAGCGCAAGATTGACCGCATTGTGCCGCTGGTGCGCAACGACGCCCACAAGATCATCGAAGAGTGCATGATCCAGGCGAACGTGGCTGCCGCCCGCTACATCGAGAAGAACGAAGCTGCTGCCCTGTTCCGCGTGCACGACCGTCCGGGTGAAGAGCGTCTGACCGGTTTCCGTGACTTCCTGGCCGAACTGGGTCTGGAGCTCAAGGGCGGTCTCGAGCCCGAGCCGAAAGATTTCGCCGAGCTGGCTGCCAAGTTTGAAGGGCGACCGGATGCGGAGCTGCTCTCCACCATGCTGCTGCGCTCCATGCGTCAGGCCATCTATCAGGCCGACAACATCGGTCACTTCGGCCTGGCCCTGAAGTCCTACGCCCACTTCACCTCGCCGATCCGTCGTTACCCAGACCTGATCCTGCACCGTGCGATCAAGTATCAGACCGCCAAGGAGCAGCAGGCCAACCTGCGCCACAAGTGGACCCCGAGCGGTGGTTACCACTACCAGCTGGAAGAAGTGGATCCAATGGGCGAGCACTGCTCCATGACCGAGCGCCGTGCCGACGATGCCACTCGCGATGTGGCCGACTGGCTCAAGTGCGAGTACATGCTGGATCATGTGGGTGACGAGTTTGACGGCGTTATCGCCAGCGTCACCGGCTTTGGCTTCTTTGTCCGCCTGGCGGAGATCCACATCGACGGTCTGGTGCACGTCAGCACCCTCACCAACGACTACTACCAGTTCGACCCGCTGCACCAGCAGCTGATCGGCGAGAACTTCCGCCGCCGTTACCGTCTGGGCGACAAGGTGCGGGTCAAGGTGATGGGCGTCAATCTGGATGATCGCAAGATCGACTTCGTGATGGTGGAAGAGCCGCTCAAGGCAACCGGCAAGAACGCCAAAGAGATGGCGCGCAAGCAGGCCGAGATCAAGAAAGAGAAGGCCAAGAGCGCACAGCGTCACGAAAAACGTAAAGAGGGCAAGGATCACGGCAAATCCGACAAGGGTGGCCGTGCCAAACCCAGCAACAGACGACCGGGCAAAAAAGCTCGCGACAAGGCCAAGAGCACTAAATGAGTACTGAACTGATCTACGGCATTCACGCTGTATCCGCGCTGCTGGAGCGCACCCCGGAGCGTTTCATCGAAGTGTGGGCCCTCAAGGGGCGCGATGACGACCGGCTGCAACCCCTGCTGGCCGAACTGGATGCGCTCGGCCTCAAGGTGCAGAGCGTGAACCGCAAGACGCTCGACGACAAGGCGGAGGGCAACAATCACCAGGGCATCATGGCCCGGGTGAAAGAGGCGCCCAAGCTCGCCGAGCACGATCTGGCCAGCCTGCTGGACAAGTTGGCCGAGCAACAGACTCAACCCTTCCTGCTGGTGCTGGATGGCGTGACCGATCCGCACAACCTCGGCGCCTGCCTGCGCAGCGCCGATGCGGCCGGCGTGCATGCGGTGATCGTGCCGCGCGACAAGGCCACCGGTCTGACCCCGATCGTGCGCAAGGTTGCCTGTGGCGCCGCCGAAGTGGTGCCGCTCATTCAGGTCACCAACCTGGCCCGCAGCCTGCGCGAGCTGCAGGAGCGTGGCGTCTGGATCGTTGGTACCGCCGGCGAGGCGGATCACGACGTGTTCCAGGCCAAACTCACCGGCCCGATGGCGCTGGTGATGGGGGCAGAGGGCAAGGGTATGCGTCGCCTCACCCGCGAGCACTGCGACGAGCTGGTGAGCATCCCGATGGCAGGGGCGGTATCCAGCCTCAACGTCTCGGTGGCAACCGGCGTTTGCCTGTTTGAAGCCGTGCGTCAGCGTCGCGGTTAATCATGCTGACTGACAGACCCCCCTTCGATTGGGCGCAGGTCGCAGATAAAGAGGAGGCCGCGCGCCTCCTCTCTTTTGCCCGCCCGCTGACCCTCAGCCCGAAAAGCTGCCTCTGGCATGCCGGCGACAGCCCGGATCTGCTGGTCAGGGTGGAGCAGGGGCTGCTGCGGGCCAAGCTGGTGCTGGAGGATGGCCGCGAGTACATCAAGGAGTTCTACTGGGAGGGAGACGAGTTTCTCGACTTCCACCACCTGCTCAGTGGTGAGCCGGCCCGCTACAGCGTGGAGGCGCTGGAGCCCTGCCGTCTGCAGCTGTTCAGTCTGGCCGACTTGCGCCAGCTACCCGGCTGGCCGCGCTGGTACCAGCACCTGCTGGAGGTGCAGCTGCGCATCAAGGAGGAGAAGGAGCAGTTGCTGCTGACCGGCAGCCCGCAGGCACGCTATCAGCACTTTCTCGACAGCTTTCCCGCGCTCGATGCCAGAGTGCCAGACCACCAGATCGCCGCCTATCTCGGTATCACACCCATCAGCCTGAGCCGCATTCGCAAACGGCTGAAAGAACTTAACAAAGGTTAATGCAGGGCGCTGGCGCCACGATTATGCTGGCAGACCGAACTGATAAGGAGTTGCCGATGAACTGGATCCTGAAACCCTGGTCTGAACTGACCACAGACGAGTTGTATGAGTTGCTGGCGCTGCGGGCTGAGGTGTTCGTGGTGGAGCAGACCTGCCCCTTTCAGGATCTGGACGGGCTGGATCGCCGCGAAGGGGTCTGGCACCTGCTAGGGTATCAGGGCGACCAGCTTGCTGCTTACGCGCGGATTATGGCGCCCGGCATCGGCGATGAGAGCGGCGCCGCCATCGGCCGGGTGGTGACCTCACCCAAGGCGCGCGGCGGTGGTCATGGTCATAAGCTGATCAGCGAGGCGGTCAAGGCGTGTGAGGCGCGCTGGCCGACTCACAGCATCTGGTTGGGGGCTCAGGCTCATCTGCAGGGCTTCTATGGCCAGCACGGTTTTGTGGCCGAGGGGGAGGGATATGTCGAGGACGATATCCCCCATATCGGGATGCGCAGAGTGGTGGCATAGCCACTCGTCAGAGTGATTCAGAATGCAGAAGGGCCATCCCGCGGGATGGCCCTTCTCTTTATCGGCAGGCGATCACTTCTTCTTTTTCTTCTTGGCGGACTTCTTCTTGTCGACCGGCTTTTTCTTCTTCACCGGTACCCGCGCTTCCTTGTGTTTCGGGCGCAGTTCGTCGATCACCCGGCGCTTGAGGCGCTCTTCGGTGTAGCGTTCGATCTTGGCGACCATCGCCATGTCGTGGGCTTCTACCAGGCTGATGGCGCAGCCACGGTTGCCGGCGCGGCCGGTACGACCGATCCGGTGGACGTAAACATCGGCGCCGTAGGGCATGTCGTAGTTGATGACATGGCTGACGTTCGGCAGGTCGATGCCGCGGGCGGCGACGTCGGTGGCGATGAGGAAGGGTACTTCCCCTTCGTGGAACTTGCGGATCGACTCGATACGCTTGCTCTGCTCCATCTCGCCACGGATCCAGGCGCAGGAGATACCTGCCGCCTGCAGCTGGCCGGAGAGCTCCGCCAGACGCTCGCGAGTCTTGACGAAGATAATGGCTTTCTGGGTTTCCGGATCTTTCAGGATATGGGTCAGCAGCGCCAGCTTGTGGGCGGCGTCATCAGCCAGATGGATCCACTGGGTGATGGGGCGACGTTCGCTGCGGGGCGGTTCGGCGTGCAGCTCCACCGGCTCCTTGAGGATCTCGTTGGCGAACTTCTCAAGGCCGGCCCCTTCCAGGGTGGCGGAGAAGAGCATGGTGTGCTTGCGGTAGCGCGCCTCTTCCACGATGCGGTCCACATCCTTGATAAAGCCCATGTCCAGCATGCGGTCCGCTTCGTCCAGCACCAGCACCTCGATGTCGTGGCTCTCGAACTCCTCTTTCTCGATGTACTCGAGCAGACGGCCCGGGGTGGCCACCACTATGTCGGTGGTCTTGGTCAGGGCAGGCAGCTGCTCTTCATGGCTGACGCCGCCGATGATGGTTTCGATGCTGAGGTTGGTATGGGCCGCCAGCGCCTTGGCGTGGGCGGTAACCTGCAGCGCCAACTCGCGGGTCGGGGTCAGGATCAGCATGCGGCAGGGGCCCGGCTTGCGGCGTGGGAAGTCCAGCAGGTGCTGGAGTGCCGGCAGCAGGAAAGAGGCGGTCTTGCCGGTACCGGTCGGAGCGGATGCCAGAATATCGCGGCCGTCCAGGGCTGGCTCCAGCACCATCTGCTGGATGGTGGTGGGGCGGGTGAATCCCATCTCGGCCAAGGCCCGGTTGAGGGCTGGGTGCAGGTCGAAATCATCAAAGGACTGGCTCATGGCAATACTCGGTCATTAAGGAAACGGCAGATTATAGGCGATTATCTCGTCGGCTCCTATTGGTGAGTGTGTCTTAGCCGCTATAATCGCCCACCATTTTTGCAGATGACGGGGGCCAGATGGGACGTAGTCGCGGATTTACCTTCAAACAGTTCCATATCAATCACGATCGCTGCGCCATGAAGGTGGGCACCGATGGCATCCTGCTCGGTGCCTGGGCGCCGGTCGAACAGGCGCACCGGGTGCTCGATATCGGCAGCGGCAGCGGCCTGATCGCCCTGATGCTGGCCCAGCGCAGCAGATCTGACTGCCGTCTCGATGCGGTCGAACTGGATATTAATGCGGCCAGCCAGGCGCGGGAGAATGCGGCTGCCTCTCCCTGGGCCGATCGGGTGACCGTCATAGAGAGTGCCATTCAGGATTATCAGGCAGCCCCTTACGATCTTGTCGTCTCCAACCCTCCCTATTTCGTGGCAGGCCAGTCATTTAGCGATCCGGCGCGGGCGTTGGCCCGCCATACCGGAGCCCTCGACAGCCACGCATTACTGGCGGCCTGCGATCGTTTGCTGAGCCCGAACGGGCAGGTGGCGCTGGTGCTGCCGACGGCGATGGCCGATGAAATTTTATGCATTTCGGCGAATTATGATCTGCATGGCATTTGTTATACAGCTGTTATCACCAGAGAGGGTAAAGAGGCAAATCGTGTTTTATTGCTACTTGGCAGAGGATTAAACAGGTGTGAGAGGGGTGAAATTGTGATCCATTCTGCTGATGGGGCCTATTCCGACAGATATATCCAACTGACCAACCCCTTCTATTTGAAGATGTAAATTTCGTCTTGAACTATTTTTTCACGCCATTATGCTGGTTCCAGATCGAGCGCCCGCTCCAGACCAGCTAAAACCACTGGTTGCGATGAAAAAACATGCGGGGCTCTTTTTTTATACCCCCTGAACACACCCGGTCAGCGACCGATAAAAACTATAACAAGCAATAATTTACAAGACAGACGAGGTTGAACTTGACGAAATCACTCACATTGTCCGATGTACTCGGATTAGGGTTTATGACCTTCGCCTTCTACCTGGGCGCCGGTAACATCATTTTCCCGCCGTTGGCCGGTTACATGGCTGGTGAGCACCTCTCCCTGGCGATGTTTGGCTTCCTGGTCACTGCCGTGGGCCTGCCTCTGGTGACCATTCTGGCCGTTGCGAAAGCCGGTAACGGCTGGGCTGGCATGACCAAGCTGCTGCCTGCCGGTGTCGCGACTGCGCTGGCCGTTGCCATCTACATCATCATCGGCCCGGCCTTTGCCGCGCCCCGTACCGGTCTGGTTGCCTACGAGATGGGCCTCAAGCCGTTCATCGGTGACATGGGTCAGGTTGGTCTTGCTGCCTATACCGTGATCTTCTTTGGTGTGGCCATTCTGGTCTCCATGAACCAGGGCAAGCTGATGGACGCCATCGGCAAATACCTGACTCCGGTACTGATGCTGCTGCTGCTGACTCTGGCGGTCGGGGTATTCGTAGCACCGCAAGGCTCCATGCCTGATGCGTCCGGTGACTATCAGAACAGCCCCTTCGTCAAAGGGATCCTGGAAGGCTACAACACCATGGACACCCTGGCGTCCCTGATGTTTGGTGCTCTGATCGTCGACCTGCTGCGCCAGAAAGGCATCAACGATTACAAGAGCCAGTTCAAGTATCTGGCCATTGCCGGCCTCATCTCTGCCGTTGGTCTGAGCGTGGTGTACGTCTCCCTGTTCCAGCTGGGCAACACTGCAGCCGGTGTGGCGACCGATGTGAGCAACGGTGGCGCCATCGTCAACGCTTACGTACTGAGCCTGTTTGGTCAGCCGGGTCAGTTCATTCTGGCGGCCATCATCACTCTGGCGTGCTTTACCACTGCAGTCGGTCTGATCTCCGCCTGTTCCGATTTCTTCCACAATCTGACCGGCATGGCTTACAAGAAGCTGGTGGTGTTGCTGGGCGTTATCTGTGCCGTGGTGGCCAACGTGGGCCTGAGCCAGCTGATCAGCCTCTCCATTCCGGTGCTGGTTGCCATCTATCCGGTTGCCGTGGCGCTGGTACTGGTCACCTTCCTGAAGGGTTACTTCGGCCGTCCCCGTCTGGTGTTCCGTGGCGTGTTGATGGTTGCCTTCCTGTTCGGTTGCCTGGATGGTCTGGGTGCTGCCGGCATGAAGATGGATGCGTTCGCCTTCCTGCCGCTGTTCGACAAGGGCCTCGCCTGGCTGATGCCGACCCTGCTGGCCTGCGTAGTTGGCATGATGGTGCGTCCGACCGAGATGGCTGCCGAAGCTGCCTGATCACGCCCGATGTGATATTGCCAAGAGCAAGAGCCTGCCCCGTGCAGGCTCTTTTGTTTTCTGTGAGCTTCGTTTCTCGCCTCGCTTTACACTGCCGTAGTTGTCACCGTTCGCAGATAGCATCTGAGCAGCCGTATTTGGCCGCTATAACCTGTTCCCCCCTTCTTACCTCCCATACGCCACGTGTGACACCTGTTTATGGAACGCCGAGTTGTTCGGCGATTAATTCCGCAGCAGTAAATTGTTTCAAGATATTAATTGGTGATTGAGATCGAACTCTTCTTCTTTATGCTAAAGGTGGTGCGCCTCATCCGGTCCGAGGGCCGTGTGGGGGCGAGAGGTATTGTTACCGGTTATCTGCCAGGCAGTGGGTGCAATCAATAACAAGCTGATAAGGCAGATGAGGTTGAGTTTGACGAAATCATTGAAGTTGTCCGACGTATTCGGATTGGGGTTTATGACGTTTGCCTTCTATCTGGGGGCTGGCAATATCATTTTTCCGCCGCTGGCCGGTTTTATGGCTGGTGAGCATCTGCTGGCCGCCATGTGCGGCTTTTTGCTGACGGCAGTGGGCTTGCCGCTGATCACCCTGATTGCGGTGGCCAAGGGGAGTTCGGGGGGCGGCGCGAGTGGCTGGACCGGAATGACCCGCTATCTGCCCGCCGGGGTGGCGACGGCGCTGGCCATCGTCATCTATATCATCATGGGGCCCGCCTTTGCCATTCCCCGCACCGGTCTGGTCGCCTACGAGATGGGGCTCAAGCCCTGGCTCGGCGATGCCGGTCATGAGGGGCTGCTGATCTACACCCTGAGTTTCTTTGCGCTGGTGATCCTGGTGGCGCTCGATCGGGGCAAACTGCTCGATGCGGTCGGCAAGTATCTGACCCCAGCCCTGATGGCGATGCTGCTTATTCTGGCGGTCGGGGTCTTTATGACGCCGCAGGGCACCATGCCTGATGCCAGCGGTGAGTACATAGATGCAGCCCTGACCAAGGGGATGCTGGAGGGGTACAACACCATGGATACCTTGGCCTCCCTGATGTTTGGCGCCCTGATCATCGGGTTGCTGCGCCAGAAGGGGATTGAGGATTATCGCAGCCAGTTCAAATATCTGACCATTGCGGGCTTGATCTCGGCGGTCGGGTTGTCGGCGGTGTATGTCTCACTCTTTCAGCTGGGCAACAGCGCCGGTGGGGTTGCGAGCGATATCAGCAATGGCGGCGCTATCGTCAATGCCTACGTCCTGAGCCTGTTTGGCCAACCGGGTCAGTTTATTCTGGCTGCCATCATCACCCTGGCCTGTTTTACCAGTGCGGTCGGCCTGCTCTGTGCCGGTGCTGACTACTTCCATGGCCTGACAGGTTGGGCCTATCGCAACTGGGTGATGCTGCTGGGGGCGCTCTGTGCACTGGTGGCCAATGTGGGATTGAGCGAATTGATCGGCCTCTCCATCCCGGTGCTGGTGGCCATTTATTCGGTCGCCATCGCGCTGGTGCTGCTCACCTTCCTCAAGGGGTGGTTTGCCCATCCACGGCGGGTGTTTCGCGGCGTGCTGGCGGTCGCCTTTCTGTTTGGCTGTCTGGATGGGCTGCGAGCTGCCGGTATGAAGATGGATGCGTTTGCTTTCCTGCCGCTGTTCGACAATGGCCTTGCCTGGCTGATGCCGACCCTGCTGGCTTGCGTGGTAGGGATGGTGGTTCGCCCGCCCGAGAAGCTGGCTGCCGAGGCGGCTTGATTCAGGATCAACGAGATAGCAAAGAGGCCAGCATCTGCTGGCCTCTTCTGTTTCTGCCGGATCCGTTACCGGATCAGATTTGCGGGCCTGCTGGCTTGGGTTTGCCATCCAGACCATACCAGTGGGTTTCTACCCGTCCGGCATGCCACTCGAAGGTGCCCCAGGGCTGTTTGGTTTCCCAGCGCGGGAAGTTGATGAGAACCCGGTTATCCTCGTATTTGTAGAGGGAGGTGCTGATCTGAATGTCCGACAGGATCAACAGTAGTGCCCAGCAGATGAAAATCCATTTCAATGCTTTCCACATAGGATTACTCGAAGCAAATTTCGATAGTGGCGCGACCGAAATCGGATTCGAACGGCATCATTATCTTGGTGCCATCGGCCCTGTGGGTGATGGTGTGGTTGGGGCCGGAGACGATGATGGGGGTCGCCATGTCAAACTCGTAGCCCTTCTCGCCCAGCATCCGCTTGGCACCGCCGGTCACCATGTTGGTGATTTCACCGACCATGTCGGTCACCTCTTCATTGATGGAGGCGGGCGCTTCCCCCAGCATGCGACGCATGATCTCCAGCGCCAGCCCCTTCTCGAAGCTGATGGAGAGGGAGCCGCGGGTCTGCGGGCCGACCATGCCGATCAGACCGGAGACGTCGCCGCGCGCCAGCTCATCCATCTTGCGTTTCGGTTTGCCCGGTTTTAGTTCCAGCTGTGCCATGGTCGAGAGCACATTGAGCAGAGATAGCAGGAACGGATTTACAAAATCAGCCTTCATGATGACTTCCTACAGTGGGCGTACAGCGAGCACATTGGCCATGTGCCTCTATTGTCTTATTGGTAATCGTAAAGCCATGCAAGTGGGCCTGCTCGGAAAACGCGCTATCTATTGCACTATCGTGAAGTTCGACCACATCCCCGCACTCGTCGCAGATCAGCAGCTGCATCGGGTGAGCGTGATCGAAGTGGCAGCAGAAGATAAACGCGTTGAGCGATTCCACTTTGTGAGCAAAGCCCTGTTCGAGCAAAAAATCGAGTGCCCGATAGACGGTTGGCGGCTTGGCATTGGCTTCGGTTTGTTGCAGCTGGGCCAACAAATCATAGGCGCTGATGGCGTTGCCGTGTGCCGCCAGCAGGCGAAATACCTGACGTCGGGTCGGGGTGAAGCGGATCCCTCGCTGTATACAGAGTCGCTCGGCTCGTTGTAAAAGTTGGTCTTGATTCATGATCGCGCAGATACCCTTTCTATTAGCCGGATACTATCACAGGGCCTCGCATGGCGCGGCGACAAAATTCATTTTCTGGGGCTGCTTCACGTTGTGATAAAATCCGCCCCTTTCTTTAGCCAACCCGGATGATTTTTATGCAGGCGCAGCGTTTTTCCATCGCCCCCATGCTGGACTGGACTGATCGGCATTGCCGTTACTTTCATCGACTGATGAGTCGCCAGACCTTGCTCTATACCGAAATGGTGACCACCGGTGCCATCATCCACGGCAAGGGGGATTATCTGGGTTACAGCGAGCAGGAGCATCCCATCTCCCTGCAGCTGGGGGGCAGCAATCCGGCCGATCTGGCGCGCTGTGCCAAGCTGGCCGAGGAGCGCGGCTATGACGAGGTGAACATCAACGTCGGCTGCCCCTCCGATCGGGTGCAAAACGGTCGCTTTGGCGCCTGCCTGATGGGCGAACCAGCGCTGGTGGCGGACTGCGTCAAGGCAATGCGCGATGTGGTCGATATTCCGGTGACGGTGAAGACCCGTATCGGCATCGACGATCAGGACTCCTACGAATTTCTGCAGACCTTTATCGAACAGGTACGCGATGCCGGTTGCGATACCTTTATCGTCCATGCCCGCAAGGCGTGGCTGAGCGGCCTGAGCCCCAAGGAGAACCGCGAGATCCCGCCCCTCGATTATCCCCGCGTCTATCGGGTCAAGCAGGATTACCCGGAGCTGACCATTGCCCTCAACGGCGGCGTCACCTCCATGGAGCAGACCCTTGAGCACCTGCAACACGTTGATGGTGTTATGATGGGGCGTGAAGCCTATCAGAACCCCTACATTCTGGCGCAGGTAGACAACCTGGTGTTCGGCCAGAACAGTGCTGTGCCGAGCCGCCATGAAGTGGTTCGGATGATGCTGCCCTATATCGAGCAGGAGCTGGCCAAGGGCAACTACCTCTCCCACATGACCCGCCATATGCTGGGGCTGTTCCAGAACATGCAGGGAGCCCGCGCCTGGCGTCGTCACCTGAGTGAGAACGCCTGCAAGCCGGGCGCCGGTATTCAGGTGGTGCTGGATGCCATGGCCAAGGTGCCGGAGTTTGCCGCCAGCGAGACGGCAGAATAAGCCAGTTGTGCCAAGGCAAGAGCAACAAAAAGCGCGTCAGTTGACGCGCTTTTTTGATCGCTGTCGCTTCAATATCTGAACTGGTTGATCAGCCGCGAGAGATCCTGCAGCCGCTCTACCAGCAGGGTGATGCCATCTAGCGCCTGCCTGCTGTTGTCGGCGGTGTGGCTGGCCAGCTGGTGGATCTGGTGTACCCCTTCATCGAGGGTCGCCGTGACGTCGGCCTGCTGACTCACCGCCTGGGCGATCTCGTCGCTGGTGCGGGTTACCTGCCCCAGCATCCGGTTGATCTGGGTGAGCACGTCGGCGGTGGTGCCCGCGTGCTGCTGGCAGCGTACCGAGGTCTGCGCCCCTTGTGTCATCCCGTCTGACAGCTGTCGTGTAGTCTGTTGCAGCGCCTGGATCATCTCGTGGATCTCGCTGGTCGAGGCTCGGGTCTTCTGGGCCAGCGCCCTCACTTCGTCCGCCACCACGGCAAAACCACGCCCCTGTTCGCCCGCCCGAGCGGCCTCGATGGCCGCATTGAGGGCGAGCAGGTTGGTCTGGTCGGCGATTTGGCTGATCACCTCCAGAATACCGCTGATCTTCTGGCTGTCGCTGGTGAGCTGGGCCAGCACGGCATGGTTGGCATCCAGCTCCTGATGAAGTTGGTTGACGGCGGATCGGGTGGTCGCCAATGCTTGCAGCCCCTCATCGGAGACCTGCTGTACCTCTATAACCAGATTGCTCGCCTCATGGGCACTGTGGGCCACATCGCGAATGGAGTGGCTCAACTCGGTGATGGCGGTCGCCAGCTGCTCGCTGTGGGCGCGCTGCTGCTGCAGATGAGTATCAATGGTCTGGATATTGCCCCGGTCATCTTCGGCTGCCTGCAGGATCTGCTGGTTAGTGTCGGCGCTGCGCCCGACCACGGCCTTGAGCTCGGCCTGCTTCATCCGCAGGGCCAGTTCGACGGCCGCCAGGGTGTCGCGCCGTCGGGTGTAGAGCACCTGACAGAGGCGGGTTCCCTTGTCTTGATCGGCAAGGGTGAGCAGATGAGCCAGCCGTTGCTGCAATCGCCAGCCGTGGATTGCCTGTGCCAACAGCAACAAGGCGGTGGGCAGCAGCCATAACAGGTTGCCGGTGACAAAAGTAGCAAGGGTAGTGAGCAACGCAGAAACGGAGAGCCAGAGGGTCAGCTGACCCGGTTCAAAGTGAAAACGGCTCAGCCAGGGAAGCGCCTTGCCGCTGCGCAGCAGGCCATAGAGCTGCTCGGCCCAGGCCACATCGCTGGCGGCGGGTTTGGTGCGCACCGACTGGAACTCGACGATCTCCTTCTGGGCGTTGAGGATCGGGGTGACGTAAGCGTTTACCCAATAGAACTGACCGCTTTTGGCGCGGTTCTTGACCAGCCCCATCCAGCTTTTGCCCTGTCGCAGCCGCTGCCACATGTCGGCGAAGGCCACCTTGGGCATGTCGGGGTGTCGCACCAGATTGTGGGGTACCCCTTCCATTTCGGCTGCACCGTACCCGGCCACATCACAGAAGTGCTGGTTGGCATAGGTAATATGACTGGCGGGATCAGTGGTCGAGATGAGTGCGATGTTGTCGGGGAAGTGTATCTCCCCCTCCTGATGGAGTCTGGTCATGTGTCGTTCCTGAAAAAGCCAAATAACTGATAAATATATTTTTTATTGTCGTTCTCAGTTAATCATTCTAAGGCTCTTCAGTGACCCGAACTTGGCTTGGGTCAATTAATCAACACAATGAATTGATGAAGTGAGGGTCAGCTGGCCGGTGTGAAATCGTGAACTTCACCCTTTCTTGGGGCGAGGCGAGGATCATCATCTTTGTACTCATGTACAAGCTGCATGGTTTTGCAGAAGCTGGCCTGCTTGTCGTACTCCTGACGAGCCAACTCGATGGCCCGCTCGGCCCGGCGCCGCTCCATCTTGTCAGACTTGCGATCGCTGAACTGTTGCTGCTGATGCAGCATCCAGCCGACAAACTCTTGCTGGCATTGGGATTCGCTGTTGGCCTGCGCAGGCAGGGTCCACAACAACGAGAGCAGTATCAAATAACGCATGTCTGACTGGGTATTGAAGATTAATTGAACAGAAGGGGCGGCATTTTAGGCTGGAAATCGAGCTGTGAACAGTATCAATAGCGAGGCCCTGCGGGGCCTCGCATCGTTGTGGCCGGTCTCAGTGTTTGACGAGGTACAGCTGGCGGCTGTAGGCCACATCTTCCGGGTTGTTGATGGGGTAGCCCTTGAGCCATGGCTTGATGAGGCGGGCATTTGTGTACTGGTAGATGGGGGCGATGGGAGCCTGATCCAGCAGGATCGTCTCAGCCTCGCCAAACAGCTTGCTGCGACTGGCTGCATCCTGAGTGCTGGCCGCCTCTGCCAGCAGCTGGTCATAACGGGCATTGGCAAAGCCAGCCATATTGCCGCTGTGACGAGAGCCCCACAGGCCAAGGAACGCTGACGGGTCGTTGTAATCGGCGACCCAGGAGGAGCGGATCACCTCGAACTGACCGCTCTGGCGGCTGTCGAGATAGGTTTTCCACTCCTGATTGGTCAGCTCGACCTCGGCGCCCAGCTTCTGCTTCCACATGCTGGCAATCGCCAGTGCCATCTTCTTGTGAATTTCCGCGGTGTTGTAGAGCAGGGTCAGCTTGAGCGGCTTGTCCGGGCCGTAACCGGCCTCCTTGAGCAGGGCCTTGGCCTTGCTGTCCAGCTCCGGTTGGCTGCTGGTGGAGAGCAGGTTGGCGGTTGGGGTGAAGCTGGCGGTCACATCCGGAGTGAAGTGATAAGCCGGTTTCTCGCCGGTACCGAGCACCTTGTTGGCGATCAGGGCGCGGTCGATGGTGTATGAGAGCGCCTTGCGCACCCGCACATCGTTCAGTGGTGCCTGCTTGGTATTGAAGGCGTAGTAGTAGGTGCCGAGCTGATCCGGGGTATAGACCTCATTCGGGATCTGCTGCTTCAGCTTGTCGTACTGCTCCTTGGGGAAGGATTCGGTGATATGCAGATCGCCAGCCAGGTAGCGGTTGGTGGCCGCGCTCTCCTGATTGATTGGCATGAAGATCACCTTGGTCAATACGGTATGGGCCCGATCCCAGTACTGAGGGTTGGGGGTCAGCTCCAGCTTCTCGTTGACTACCCGGTTATTCAGCACAAAGGCACCGTTGCCCACCAGTTTGCCGGGTTGGGTCCACTGGTTGCCGTACTGCTTGATGCTGGCCTGATGGAGCGGCGACAGGCTGGGGTGGCTTAGCAGGTTCAGGAAGTAGGGCACCGGCTGGGAGAGGGTCACCTGCAGGGTGTGGTCATCGAGGGCCTTGACCCCCAGCTCGCTGGCAGGCAATTTGCCAGCGACTATCTCGTCCACCTTGTCGAAACGGGCCAGCTGGGCAAACCAGGCGAAGGTGGCCGCCTCTTTCGGGTCGACCAGCTTGCGCCAGCTGTAGACGAAGTCGCCGGCCTTGACCGGATCGCCGTTGGACCAGCGCGCATCCGGGCGCAGATGGAAGGTAAAGAACTGGTTGCCCTTGTTCTCCCAGCTGGCCGCCACCCCGGCAACCGGTTTGCCATCCGGCCCCTGAGTCAGCAGCCCCTCGAACAGATCCCGCAGTACCTGCAACTCCGGCAGGCCGACCAGCTTGAGCGGGCTCAGGCTGGCAGGTTCATCCTTGAGGTGGCGAACGACAATCTGCTCGGCGGCGAGTTGTGTTCCGGCGGGAATATCGGCAGCCTGGACAGCAGCACAGCCCAGCAGGGCCAGCAAGGGGCTCCATCCTTTCATGGGTCGGATCCTTCAAATAGTGTGAAGCGGAGAGAAAACTCGGCGAGAAAATATCGCCGACAGATGGGAAATCATGATATCCCGTTTGCTGGTCTGACCGCCAGCATTCGACTCTCACTCCCCATCGGGGTAGAAGAGCGTTCCCGGCGTCTGTGCAGTTCAATGTGGTGAGGAGTGTCAAACGATGAAAGCATGGTTATTGCTGGCCGGTGTGCTGAGCCAGGGGGCCTGGGCGTTGGCCCCGTGCCAGAGCGACACGGCGGTGGGCAACTGGTGCGAGATCGGCATCGATGCCTTGCACCCGACTCAGGGGGGCGTCGGCCAGATCCAGGTCGATGAGACCCAGGCCACATTGGCGGGCATGAGCGCAAAGCAGCTCGACAAGTTGATGAAAAAGAAAGAGATCCCCGTGGTCATTGCGCCGGATGGCAGCTACTGGCTGGTGGACCGCCACCATCTCACCAAGGCGTTGTGGCAGCAGGGCGTCAAGGATGCCCGGGTCAAGGTGATTGGCCGTCTGCAGGACAAAGCCAACTTCTGGAGCCAGATGCAGAACAACCACTGGGCCTGGCTCAAGGATGAGAAGGGGCAGCCGCTGACCCCGGAGCAGTTGCCGACCAGCATCGACAAGCTGCCTGATTACCCCTATCGCACCCTCGCCGGACTGTTGCAGGATTCGGGCTACTTTCGCAAGGATAAACAGGTCTATTTCGTCGAGTTTGCCTGGGCCAGCTGGCTCGGCAAGCAGATGCAGTGGATGCCGGTAGATAGCACCAATCTGGCGGCACGGCTGCAACAGGCCAAACGGCTCGCCTGCGGCAGCGATGCCAGTGACTTGCCCGGTTATCCTGGCAAGCAGTGCAGTCTCAACCAGTCCAAAAGCGCGCAGTGAGCGGATGCGCGATACGGCATCCAGAGCTGCCGAGGATAAAAGAGGGCGCCCCTTGTGTCGCCCTCTTTCTGTCTGGAGGTGAGTATTGCGCATGATGGTGTTGGCAAGGTCGCCAGAGGTATGAGAGATCTTGCACTAACCCTCTGGTTGATATTTATTCTCAATTAGCCATGATAATACTCCCACCATGACGGATTCGGGAGAGCGAGATGACACCGCAAAGTTGGCAACGATACATGCTGGAGGCGGAGCGTGCCTGGCAGGCCGGTTCGCTGGGGGTGGCGATCTGCTTTTATCAGCAGGCGCTGGGGGATGTTTACGAGATGACCCAGGTCGAGTTGACCGAACTGGCCACCATGCGGGTCGCCACCTGTCACCGGCTGGCCGACTTCTGGCGGGCGATGGATGAGCCGACTTACGAGCTGCGCTACCTGAAGCTTGCCTCCGAGCTGGTGACGGCGTTGGTGCCACAATGCCCCAACCGGGAGTGTGAGGCACTGATCAGCGAGCTGGGTTGCTGTCGCGGCGCTCTGCTCGCCTTTCTCAAGCGCCACCCCAATCCGGAAATTGCCCGGCTGATCCAGCTGCAGGACAAGGTGCAGGGCTGCGAGCTGATCGGCCGTTTTCGCCTCAACTAACTGGCGTTGAGCGGCAGCTCAGCCCCGCCGTTTGAGTTTCTGGGCGATGCGCTGTTGCGCCTCTTCCCCTTGCAGTGCCTGGGCGAAGGCGCGCGCCTCTAGATCGATGACGAAGTGCACCGCCTGTTTAAGCTCCTGTTTCAGCAGCGCCTTGCTCTTTTGCAGCGCTCTGGGCGGTTTGGCTGCCAGCTTCAGCCCTTGCTCGCGGGCAAAGGAGAACACTCCTTCGGCCGCTACCACCTTGTTGGCCAGCCCTAATCGCAGCGCCTCTTCGACATCAATCGCCTCGGCCAGCAGCAACAGCTCGGCCGCCTTGAGGTGACCCACTAAGCGCGGCAGCAGCAGGCTGGAGGCGAACTCCGGCACCAGCCCCAGCTCGACGAAAGGAAGCTGCAAGCGGGCGTTATCCGCCAGATAGACCAGATCGCAATGCAGCAGAATGGTGGTGCCAATCCCCACCGCCGGGCCTGCAACAGCGGCGATCACGGGTTTGGGGAAATCGGCCAGAGTGTGGAGGAACTGCAGGATGGGGTCGTCGGGCTCCAGCGAGCTCTTGCCCACAAAGTCGGCCAGATCATTGCCCGCGGTAAAGCAATCTTGCTGCCCCTGCAACAGCAGGACATGCACCTCCTCATCAGCTGCCGCCTCTCGCAGCGCGGCCACCAGTTGCTTATAGAGCTCGGTATTGAGGGCGTTGCGCTTGTCGGGGCGGTTGAGGGTCAGGGTGAGCAAGCCATCCTGCTGCTCGGCAATGAGAATGGGGGCCATGTCTAAATCCTTGTTATTGAAAGGTGCATAAAAGGTTTCTGCTGGGGTAACCTTGGGGCCGTTTAACAACATCATAAAAGGATTTCAACCATGTTTAAACGTGCGTTTTATTCTCTGCTGCTGGTTGGCATGGCGGCGCCGGCGCTGGCCAAGGTCGAGGCCGTCGATGGCTATGTGCGCCTGTTGCCGCCGGGCACTCCCAACACCGCCGCCTTCATGGTGCTCAAAAATGACGCCGACCAGTCGGTCAAGCTGGTGGCGGCGGCTTCTGCTGCCGCCGGGCGTGCCGAGTTGCACACGCACCTGCACGAAAATGGTGTGATGAAGATGCGTCAGGTCGAGAGTATCGAGATCCCTGCCAAGGGCGAAGCGGTGCTGAAACCGGGCAGCCTGCACATCATGCTGTTCGAGGTGGGCACGCTCTCCGAACAGACCCCTTTCCCGCTCACTCTCACCATGGACGATGGTCAGAAGCTTGATCTGTCACTGCCAGTGAAGCCGATTGAGCCGATGGCAGAGATGAAGCATATGAAGCACTGACATTTGTCGTCGTTTGTTCAGGATTGACGCTGGGTATTTTGGCTGCACCGAGTAAAATAGTGCTCTTTTCCATGTATGCAAGAGGAAGTGACGTAATGAAAAAGACGCTGATTGCCGGTTTTGTGCTGGCTCTGTGCAGCCAGAGTGCCATGGCCGCTGACGACTGGCGTTTTGCCGCCGGTGCTGACGTATGGGCCGCCAAGGGCAGTGGTCAGGCTTATGGCCATAGCGCCGATGGCAGCTATGACGACAGCTACAACTGGAACGGCTATCTGCAACTGGAGCACGGCATCATCCTCCTGCCGAACGCCAAGTTTGAAGTCTCTGATTTCAGTACCTCCGGTGGCAACTTCAAGAACGACCTGACCGCCTACGATCTGAGCCTCTACTACCGTCTGTTCAACAACGATCTGTTCAAGATCGATCTGGGTATGACCGGTCGTCACTACGATGGCGAGCAGGTTTACTCCGGTCGCAAGGGTTATGACGAAGATACTCTGATGGCCTATGCCGGCAGCGAAGTGAAGATCCCGGGCACCGGCATCGCCTTTTTCGGTGATCTGCGCACCCACGATGCAGACAACTATGACTACCGTCTGGGTGGTTCCTACAAGTTCTCCTCCATGCCGATCAAGCTGCGTGCCGGTTGGCGTGAAGCCAAGATCGACTTCGACAGCGTTGACCAGCGTATCGATGGCTGGTTCATGGGTGGTGAGTTCACTTTCTAATCTGAGCGTCAGCTGATGACGAGGAGCAATAATGGGTCACATCATAGTGACAGGTGCCGGTTCTGGTCTCGGCCGGGCCCTGACCATCGGACTGGTTGAGCGGGGTCATCAGGTCTCCATGATGGGGCGCCGTTATCAGCGACTGCAGGAGCAGGAACAACTGCTCGGCAGCGCGGTGATCGGCATCGCAGCCGATCTGGCGCACCATGAAGAGGTCGATGTCGCCTTCGCCGCGGCGGTGGAGTGGGGCGGCCTGCCCGACATGGTGATCCACTGCGCCGGGGTGGGCGAGTTTGGCCCGGTCGGTGTTTACACCGCCGAGCAGATCCGCCGGGTGGTGGAGAGCAATCTCATCTCCACCATTCTGGTGGCCCAGCAGACGGTACGGCTTATCGGTGACAAGGGCGGGGTACTGGCCAATGTGCTCTCCTCCGCCGCTCAGGTGGGCAAAGCCAACGAGAGCCTCTACTGCGCCTCCAAATGGGGGATGCGTGGCTTTCTGGAGTCGTTGCGCGCCGAGCTGAAAGGCTCGCAGCTGCGGCTGGTCAACCTCTACCCGAGCGGGATCCGCAGCGAATTCTGGGACAACTCGGATCATGTGGACCCGAGTGGCTTCATGACTCCGGAAGATGCGGCGGCCTATATGCTCGACGCACTGGAAGCCAGAAGCAGCTGCCACGTGACCGACCTCTTTATCGGTCGCAATCCCTGAGGCGAAGCCCACCATCCGGTTGCCGTCGTCAGCACACAAAAACAAAAAGCGCGCCAAATGGCGCGCTTTCTTATATCGGGAAGAGGGCGGAATTAACGGCCCAGCTTGGCCTTGAGCATGGCGATGATGTCGCTGATGGCCACTTCTTGCTTCTCGCCAGTGCGGCGGCACTTGTACTCCACCACGCCGTTGTCCAGACCGCGATCGCCGATGACGATGGCGTGCGGGATGCCCAGCAGTTCCATGTCGGCGAACATCACGCCCGGGCGCTCTTTACGGTCGTCGAACAGCACGTCCACACCGGCCGCTTTCAGCTCGGCGTAGAACTGCTGTGCCTGCTCGGCCACGCGCTCGGATTTGTGCATGTTCATCGGCACGATGGCCACTTCGAACGGAGCGATGGCGTCCGGCCAGATGATGCCGTACTGGTCGTTGTTCTGCTCGATGGCCGCAGCCACCAGACGGGAAACCCCGATACCGTAGCAGCCCATCTCCATGGTGACGGACTTGCCAGCTTCGTTCAGCACGCTCGCCTTCATCGCTTCGGAGTACTTGGTGCCCAGCTGGAAGATGTGGCCCACTTCGATACCGCGCTTGAGCAGCAGCTTGCCCTGGCCGCACGGGCTCGGGTCGCCTTCTACTACGTTGCGCAGGTCGGCAACTTCGTAAGCGGTGATGTCGCGATCCCAGTTGGCGCCGGTCAGGTGGAAGCCGGTCTCGTTGGCGCCGCAGACGAAGTCCGCCAGATGGGCAGCGCTGCGATCGACGATGATGCGACCGGCAAAGCCGACCGGGCCGATGGAACCTGCATCGCAACCGGCGGCAGCTTTGATCTGCTCGTCGTTGGCGAAGGTCAGCGGGTTGGCCACGCCAGCCAGTTTCTCTGCTTTGATTTCGTTCAGCTCGTGGTCGCCACGCAGTACCAGCGCGATGACGGCCTGCTTGCCGTGCTCATCTTCCTCTGCCAGTACCAGCAGGGTCTTGGCGATGGCGGTCGGAGCCACGTTCAGGAAAGCGGCCACTTCGTCGATGGTGTGGACGTTCGGGGTGGCAACCTTAGTCAGGGTTGCGGTGGCAGCAGCGCGCTCACCAGCCGGTGCCAGGGCTTCGGCCATCTCGATGTTGGCGGCGTAATCGGAGCTATCGGAGAAGGCGATCAAGTCTTCACCGCTCTCTGCCAGCACCTGGAATTCGTGGGAACCGGTACCACCGATGGAGCCGGTATCGGCCTGCACCGGACGGAAGTTCAGACCCATGCGGGTGAACGCCTTGCAGTAGGCAGCGTGCATCTTCTCGTAGGTATCTACCAGAGATTCCTTGTCGATGTGGAAGGAGTAGGCATCCTTCATCAGGAATTCGCGGCCACGCATCACGCCGAAACGGGGGCGCACTTCGTCGCGGAATTTGGTCTGGATCTGGTAGAGGTTGAGCGGCAGCTGTTTGTAGCTGTTCACTTCGTAACGCACCAGCGCAGTGATCACCTCTTCGTGGGTCGGGCCCAGTACGAAGGGGCGGTTGTGGCGGTCGGTCAGACGGCACAGCTCGGGACCGTAGTCATCCCAGCGGCCGGACTCCTGCCACAGCTCGGCGGGTTGTACCACCGGCATGGAGACTTCGACGGCACCAGCATTGTTCATCTCTTCGCGAACAATGTTCTCGATTTTCTTCAGTACCCGCAGACCGGTTGGCAACCAGGCATACATGCCGGAGGCCAGTTTACGGATCATCCCGGCGCGCAGCATCAGCTGGTGGCTGACAACTTCAGCGTCGGAGGGGGTTTCCTTGAGAGTGGAAAGCAGATATTGGCTGGTACGCATCGCGGTAGACCTTAGCTAGAACGGGCGCGGGGCCCAGGATAATTTCAAGGGCGGAATTTTAACAGGCTGGGCGTTATGGCCCAAGGGCTAAATTTGCCGCAACCCGAAAGGTGGCCACGCCCGGCAGATGGTCAGGGCAATGACCATTGCAACAAGCAGGCTTTTTATGCCTGCAATTTGGCCGGATCTCCGCTAAACTCTGCCACCTTTTCTCGATGGGCATGGCTTTGCCGCGTTCATCACCCCCCATTTTTAGTACTTTTGGAGCCGCTCATGCCGTTAGTGGGACATCAACACCAGATCGAGATCCTGGAACTGACCGACAAAGGAGATGGCAAAGGACGCCTGTTCGATCGCCCCCTGTTTGTCGAAGGTCTGCTGCCCGGTGAGCAGGCGCTGGTGGAGCTGACCGAGGTCAAGCCGAACTATCTGCACGGCAAGGTTGCCGAGCTGCTCCAGCCCTCCGCCGATCGGGTTGCCGATTTCTGCCCCAACACCGAGTGCGGTGGCTGTCAGGTGCGCCCGCTGGCCTATCCGGCCCAGCTCAAGCTCAAGCAGGCACTGGTGCAGAGCGCACTGGAACAGGTCGGGCTGGGTGACACCCCGGTCAAGGATATCCTTGGCATGGAGAGCCCGTTCGCCTATCGCAACAAGGCGCAATATGCGGTGCGTGGCTGTGACGCCGGTGCCGAGATCGGTTTTTATCGCAAGCATTCCCACGATCTCATCACCGCCGATGACTGTGCGGTGCAGGATCCGCTGCATGTGGAGCTGAACGCCCGGGTGCGCAACTGGATGCGCGCGCATGACATCGCCGCCTATGACGAAGTGAACCACAGAGGCTGTGTGCGCAACCTGATGACCCGCAAGGGCTTCAAGAGCGGCGAGCTGATGGTGGTGCTGGTGACGCTGGGCGAGGAGCTGCCGTTCGAAGCCGAGCTGCTGGCAGCCCTGAGCGATCTGCCGGTCACTACCCTGGTGCAGAACATCAACGATGAGCGCACCAACCGCATTCTGGGCGCCACCAACCGGGTGCTGCTCGGCGAAGGGGTGATCCGCGACAAGATCCACGAACTCGAGTTCGAGATCTCGCCGCTATCCTTCTTCCAGAACAACCCGACCCAGACCGATGTGCTCTACTCCAGCGCCCTCGAGTATGCCGAGCTGACCGGTAACGAGACGGTGTTCGACATCTATTGCGGTATCGGCACCATCTCCCTTTTCCTGGCTGGCAAGGCCGCCAAGGTCGTCGGGATCGAGTCGGTGGAGAGCGCCATCAGCGATGCCCGCCGCAACGCTGCCCTCAACGGCATCGAGCACACCGAATTCCACGTCGGCAAGGCCGAGCAGCTGATGCCCGAGCTGCACGCTCAGGGCGTGACCGCTGACGTGGTGGTAATGGATCCGCCCCGCAAAGGCTGTGACAAGGCCGTATTGCAGACCCTGGTCGCCATGGCGCCCCGTCGTCTGGTCTATGTCTCCTGCAACCCGCAGACCCTGGCCCGCGATCTTGCCTGGCTGGTCAAGCAGGGCTTCGTGCTGGACGAGGTGCAGCCGGTCGATATGTTCCCGCACTCCATGCATGTGGAAGCGGTTGCCCGCCTGAGCCTGCCTGCCAAGGCATAAGTCGCCCCCGACTCTTGCCCATAAAAAACGACGCCAGCTGGCGTCGTTTTTTTATCTCTGCAATCGGCGGATGGGCGATTAGCTGGCGCTCTGGCGCACCTCGGCGGCGATCTGGTCGAGCAGCTGTTGCCAGCCCTGACCCAGTTCGTTCACCAGTGCGTTGTAGCCATCGGCTGGCAGCACCCGCTCCTGACGGAAGGGGGCATCGCGCAGCACTGTGCCATCTTCCGCCAGCAGGCGCCAGCGGCCGCTCAGTACGGCGCTGCCGTCATGACGGCCCTGAAAGCGCTCCACCAGAATGGTCAGCACCGGCCCCTTGCGGGCGCCATCCTGCCGCACCACCCAGCCCGGCAGGCGGCTGGAGAGGCCATTGAGGGTGAGCTGGTTGAGCTGATCGTCCAGCGCACCGGCCCAGCGATGGTACTCGGTGAAGTGCAGCTCTTGCCCTTCCAGCTGATAGACCAGACTGATCCGGTCGAGCTGGCTGGCCAGCGCCACCGGGCGCAGCACCAGCTGGTGCTGCGGTTGGGCCGGGGCTGTCACGGGTTGCTGACTGTCGGCATCGAGCGAGTAGTAGTGCAGGCTTGGCTGGCTGCTGCAACCCGCCAGCAGGCCCAGCAGAGCCAGCGTCAGGATCTCTTTTTTCATTGTTTGCCTCGCTTGGGCTCAGGGTCTGATGGATGCGCGCGATCGAAGATCAGCGAGCTGGGCTGCTCGTTGAGGGAGTGCACCAGCGGCTGCAGTTCGCGCATCAACTGATTGAGGGTCTGCACCGACTGACGCAGATCCTGATTGGTCTGCGACTGGGCGTCATAGGCCTGCAGGGTCTCCTGCAACTGTTTGAGGCTCTCGTTCAGCGAGGCTGGCAATTGCTGGGTCGCCTCCTTGCCGGTCAGCTTGTCCAGATTGGCACTGAGGGCGCTGATGTTTTTCAGGGTGCCATCCAGAGTGGTCAGTGACCCGTTGACCTTGGTCAGGGTGGTCGCCATGTCCATGTCGACAAACTTGTCGAGGATGAGGTTCACCTTGCGCTCGATCTGATCCAGCCCACCCTGCACGGTGGGAAAGACCTGATAACCGGCCAGCTTGACCTGATCAAAGCGGGGAGCTGTTGGGTAGAAGTTGAGATCGATGATCTTGCCACCGGTCAGCAGACTCGAGGTCTTGAGGCTGGCACGCAATCCCTCCTTGAACTGCTTGCTGAACAGGGCGCGCCACTGATCCTTCTCCGCCTTGGCATAGCGGTGGGAGAGACGCTGCACTTCGATGCGGGCCAGCACCGGGATCTGTCGGTTCTGGAAGATGCGAACCCCTTTCTCCTCGACCATGTAGGGGGCCGAGATGACGGTGCCGACCCGTATACCGCGGTACTGCACCGCCGCGCCCGAGTGAAGGCCCGCCACGTTGTCGTCGAACAGGAAGACGTAGTCGATGAACTGATCCAGGCTACCGGCCAGTACGCTAGCCTCATCCTGGAACAGGGTAAACTCGTCGTGCTGCTTGACCGGCTCACCCGGAGACCAGCCGGCAGGCAGGCCCATGGTGATACCGCCATCGATCAGGCTCTCCAGCGAATCCATCTTCACCTTCATCCCCTCGCTGCTCATGGAGACCTCGAAGCCCGGGGTCATCCAGAAGCGGGAGTTGCTGCTCACCAGAATGTCATAGGGGGCGTGGATGAAGATTTGATACTGCATCTCGCTCTTTTCCGGCAGGAACTTCGCCTCTTCCACCTGACCTATGGTGAAGCCCTGATAGTTGATGGGGGAGCCTTCTCCCAGCGCGCGGGTGTCGCGACTGCTGAGGGTGAGACGCAGCCCCTTGGCATCGAGGGAGGCGAGTGGCGGTTTATCGAGCATGGCGTACTCGTCCCGCGCCCGACCTTTCTTGCCGGGGGCGAGCTCGATATAGGCGCCGGAGAGCAGGGTGCTCAGACCCGATACCCCTTCACGGCCCACTCTGGGCTTGACCACCCAGAACTGGCTGTCACCGCGCAGCATGCCGGAGGCAGCATTGGTCAGCCGTCCTTTCAGCACGGCATGGCTGTAGTCATCGCTCAGCTCGACGGCCTCGATACGGCCGACGTCCACTTCGCGGGAGCGGATCACCGTCTTGCCAGCGACTATGCCCTCGGCAGTGGCGACTGTCAGGGTGAAACTCGGGCCCTGGGAGTACCAGTGCTGGAACAGCATCCAGAGACCGATGAACAGTGCCAGCAGGGGCACCATCCAGATTGCGGCGGCAGAGCTCAGAAAGTCAGAGCCCGGTTTCCACCTTTTTTTACGCTCACTCACGTTCGCGTTCTCCTTGTTGTAAATCCCAGATCAGGCGGGAGTCGAAACTCATGGCGGCGACCATGGTGATCAGCACCACACCTGCAAATGCGACGGCCGCAGGGCCGGGATAGATGGTCATCAGATTGTCGAGCCGGATCAGGCCCGCCAGAATGGCCACCACGAAGACGTCGATCATCGACCAGCGTCCGACAAATTCGGTCATGCGATAGAGTTTGAGCTTGCCGAGGGGGGAGGTGACATTGCCGCGCTGCACCATATAGCAAAGCCAGAATAGCGCCAGTATTTTCACCAGCGGCACCACCACGCTGGCAAAAAAGATCACCGCAGCTATGGGGTAGGAGCCCATGGCCCAGAGCAGCACCACACCGCCGAGGATGGTGGAGGGGCTGTCATCACCGAGAAACACCGTATCCATGATGGGATAGACGTTGGCCGGAATGTAGAGAATGGCGGAGGTAAACAGCAGCGCCCAGGTGCGGTTCAGGCCGCCCGGCTTGCGCGCATGCAGCTTGCCGCCGCAGCGGGAGCAGCTGTGGCTACCCACCTCGCTCAGGGCGCCACAGATATGACAGCCCACCAGACCGGACTCCAGCGCCCCCGCTTCCGGGTCGATCTCCCGCGACTCGGTCGGGCCGAACAGCCGCTGCCACAGCCACATTTGATCCAGCGAGGAGATCATCTTGATGAGCAACACCGTGTAACCGACGAAAGCCCAGAATGACAGCCCCATCTTGATGTCGGCCATCCCCATCAGCTTGACCAGCGAGATGAGCACCCCCACCAGAAAGACATCCACCATCAGCCAGGGTTTGATCCGGCAGAGCAGACGGCCGAGGGAGCGCAGGGCATTGCTGTGCAGATCTTTATCGATCCGCCACAGCACCAGCATGATGGAGCCCATATAGACCAGCGGCAGGCCGATCAGGGTCAGGCTCAGTACCGCGCCGAGAAACAGATAGCCCTCATCCACCAAGGTGGTGATGCTCTGCAAAAAGGTCATCTCCTGGCCCACCCCTTTGGCCGAGAAGGACATAAAGGTAAAGGCATTGGCGAGCACGAACATGATGAGTGCTGCGAACCCGTAGGAGAGCGGCAGCAACTCCTGCTGTGGCAGGTGGCGACTCAGGGTGTGTCCGCAACGGGGGCAGCAGCTGGCCTGTCCCACCTCGAGCGGTGTGGCCGGTATCAGCAGGTCACACTCTTCGCAGGCAGTGGCATCATGGACATAGGTGGTGTGGTGTTGGTGTGAAACCGGATGCAAGATAAAACCCCAGATAAGGCCCGTGGTAGAGCCAGAGCTGGCGATTATCGCAGTTGTGCTGGTCAGCGACCAGCCCCCAGAGGGCGCTATTGCTGGCGGGAGTGAGAATGACTTTGACAAGCCAGTGCCCATTTAGCACAATCAAACGCCACTTTTTTTCCGCGGGACAATAATTTATGACAACTGAATCCCCCAGCTACTCCACGATTGAGCAAGCCTTCTCCCTCGGGAACGGGCAAGATTCTGCCCTCAACTGGTTGCGCAAGAACCGCAGTCAGGTCGCCATTTTTCTGGTGAGCGGCATCAAGCTGGAAGGCACTATCAGCGGTTTTGATCAGTACAGTGTGCTGTTGACCGATGCACACGGCAACCAGCAACTGGTCTACAAAGCCAAGATCTCTACCATCGCCATGCACACCGGCCGTTCGCAAGTGAACATCCAGCGTGCCCGCAAGCCGCGAGTATCCATGGCGCCGCGCCCCCATGGTGCGCCGGGCCGCTATGATGACAATCAGGGCGGTGGCAACAACGAGTAATCGTTCTTTCCGACCCTCTGCGCCGACGCGTCCAGCGTCAGCGACTGACGGAGCTGGCTCTCATTCTCAACCCTGTCCCGTATGAGATCCAGCTCCGGTTATCGCCCCTTGTTGGGCGATATTCTTCTGCACTACATCGCTATGCCGATCGGCTTACCTGCTTTGACCATGCAGGTCTGCATACCCGCCGCTTCTCCAGCCTGTACACCGATACCGGTATCTTCAAACACCAGACAGCCTGACGGCTTGACCCCCAGCTTGCTGGCAACCAGCAGGAAGGTATCGGGATTGGGTTTGTGCTGCTCAACATCGTCGGCCGTGACCACCACCTTAAAGTAGCGATCCAGCCCGGTATTGCGCAGCACCGCTTCGGCGTTGATGCGAGGAGAACCTGTACCGATCCCCATCGGAATGACACCTTGATAGCGTTCGACCAGTGTCTGCATGGCGGGAAACACGGTCGCCTTGTGCAGGTTGGCCACATAGTGGGCAGTCTTGCAGCGGGTCACTTCGAGCGGGTCGAGGGGGATCTGCTGCTCCTGTGTCACCAGCAGGGCGATCTTGCGGCTCGGCATACCGCCCAGTTCATAGAACCAGTCGGCATCGAAGCGAAAACCAAATTCACGGGCGGTGTGTTCCCAGGCGGCGAGATGCAGCGGCATGGAGTCGACCAGGGTGCCATCCAGGTCAAAGATCAGGCCTTGGAATCCGGAAAGTGTCATGGTGCGGGTCAGTCTCTGAAAAAAGGGAGCCCATTCTAGCCAGAGCCTCCCCGGCCTGCCATCACCTAGCTGGTGAGAAACGCTTGCCCCCACATTTGCGCCTGAAAATAGACGGGGGTGAGCCTGGTCGGGTCGAGCTGGTATTTCGGTGCCAGCTGCTCCAGCAGAGCCCAGTTGCCCTGTTCATAGGTCCTGACCAGCTGGAACAGGTGGAACAGCGGCCCTTCGTGCCGCTCGATGGCTCGCTTTACGTTGTTGGGCAGGTGGGCCTTCAGCGACTCTGATAGCAGGGAACCATCGAGTACCAGCCCTACCAGAAAAGCCCAGCTTGCTTCGCGTTTGTCGAGGGCGGTGAGGGCGATAAGTTCGCAGAAGCGGCCGCGAGCGATGGCCATTCGGGTAGAGGCCTCCGGCATATGCTGGCTCACCCGGGCCAGGCCGTTGATCAGCACAAACTTGCGGATCTCCTGCTCTCCCAGATAGGAGAGGGCGCGGGAAACCGAGGTGATAGGGGCTGCATGATCGAAGCCGGGCGCGTTGACATAGGTGAGTAGCTGGCCCGGGAGCAAGGCATCCTGCTCCAGCAGGCGAGCCACTTGGGCAAAGGAGAACTCCTCGTGGCAGATAAGTTGAAGGATCTGCTGCACAAGTGCCATGTCGGGCTGGGTGGCACGTTGATTGACCAGCTCGGGGCGGGCGAGAAAACCACCGGCAAAGAAGTCGACTCCGGCCTCTCGCAGCGGGAGAAAATCTTCCCAGGTTTCGATATCGAGGGCCATCCGCTTGTGTTCGGTGGGCTGGCAGATCCCCTCTTCCCCCATCCAGAATACCAGCAGACGGCTGGCACCGAGCCAGCGTGGCTCACGACTGACCCCATGTACAGCAAGCCGGCGTCGACTGTCTCGCCATTGTTCCAACACCGGAAAGGAGGCGGGCAGCCGTTCGCTGGAAGCCTCTACCAGCGGGATCGCATCCTGATCAAACAGCAGGGGGCGCTGTTCATCGAGCTGCTCGTGGGTGAAAGGCACCAGATATTGGCGCCCTTGTGCCAGCAGGCGGCAATGCTGTGCCAGTGAGGGCCACTCGTCCGGTGAGCCAAGCAGATAATCGATACCGTAGGCCACCAGGGCCAGGCGGCGATTGAAAATGGGATAACGACGCAACAGCATGGGATCACCGATAGGCCAGAGTGCGTGCCCGTCCTTGAGACTTGGCGTGGTAGAGCGCCTGATCGGCCTGTTCGGTCAGACTCTGCCACGCCTCGTCCAGGGAGGGGACCAGATAGCTAAAGCCTATGCTAACCGTAATGAAATCAGCAACCCGCGAGGCGGGATGGGGCAGTTTTAATTGCGCCAGTCCGGCATGGATCCTCTCGGCCAGTTGCTCGGCTTCACCGGGTTGTGGGGCGCAAAGCAGGATGACGAACTCTTCTCCGCCATAACGAGCCACCAGATTGGTAGAGCGTCGCTCGGCCTCCCGCAGTACGCGGGCTACCTGCTGCAGGCACTCATCCCCCTTGGTATGACCGAAGTGATCGTTATAGGCCTTGAAGTCGTCGACATCGATCATCAATACCGCCAGCGGATTCTGGGTGCGCCGTGCCCACTCCCACTCCCGTTGCATGGTGATGTCCCACTGGCGCCGGTTGGCGATACCAGTCAGAGGATCTTCCAGCGAGAGCAGGGAGAGGCGGTGATTGGCCTCTTCCAGCGCCCTATTGGTTTCGGCCAGTTGTATCGTGCGTTCGGCGACCCGGGCTTCCAGCTGGCGGTTGAGCTGCTCCAGCTGCTCCTGAGTGCGCTGGCGGATCAACAACTGTGACAGGATGGCGGCGTACTGTTTGAAGATCTCGCTCTGATAGGCTTTGAGCGGGCGGTGCCACAGCAGGTTGTCGGCGGCGATCCAGCCGATGGGGATGGCGCCATCCCAGAGCGATACCATGGCGTTCCAGCCCTGTCCCACCTGCTGTTTCTCGTAGTAGAGAGGGGTATCTTCCAGCACCAGCACGTAATCCTTGCGCTTGAGCGCCTCCTGCACCGTGGGGTGATCCGGGATAGGACTGACAAAGTCGTGTTCGTCTACCAGCTCTCCCTCTTCACTGGTGCCCCAGGTGCCGCGCATGGTTTTGCCATCGGGTTCGATCAGGAAGATGGCGACCCGATCGAACTGCAGCTCCTTGCGGGCCAGCAGCACGGCGTCCCGCAGCAGATCGTTCTCGCTGCGACAGCGGGAGAGGGTGACGCTGACCATGTGCAGCGCCTGCAACATGGTGAGGAAGGAGCCCTGCAGTGCCTGACTCTGTACCAGATCGGTCTGGGTATGGAGCCGCTGGTCCCGCTCCTGATTGACCTGACTGGAGAGCAGGTGATTGCTGAGCTCGGCAGTCAGATAGTGAATAAGTAGCTGGATGCCCTGGCGCTGGTGGGAGGAGAGGCGGTCTATGCGGCGGCGGGTCTCCAGATAGATGACCCCTTCCAGTTTCATGTGACGTTTGAGAGGGAAACAGGCGCGTAGCTGTGGCTGGGCGGGCTCCACATTTTCGCCAGGATCTGGCGGTGGCTGGAGCTGCTCGATCACCAGTTGTCCCTTGTCCATTGCCTTGTCGATCAGGTGGTGGGGTAGTGTTAGCTGTTCTAGCTGGGCTAGATCCAGTTCGATCACGCCCTGATCCAGCTGAAAACTGTAGAGCTGTGCTTCAGGAGCTCTCAGCCAGAGGTAAAGGCGTTCTGCATCGGTCTTTTCACGGATGGTGGCGAGGCTCACTTCGCATAACTGAGCGAAGTTGGTGAAGTGTTCCGGGTCCCATTCCTGCATACCAGTATCCCTTGGATTGTACCCAAGCGAGTATAAACATATTTCTCTTTGATTAATATGTCAGAAAGGAGATGTGTCGCACATATTGGTTGCATTCCAGGTTATGTGTGGAAACATTCACTGCTTTTATTGCCAATTATGGCGAAAACTGTGCGTAGTTGCGCCACCTGTAGCAGCGTGCATGGCAGATGTGGAGCAAAAAAGAGCCCGCACGATGGCGGGCTCTCGGGCAGATTCGATGACTCTGCGTGGCTTACTCAGCCTGGGAGGCTGGCTGCGCTGGCGTTTCACTGCTATCGGCTGACGTGCTCTCTGCCAACGGGGCTTCCGGTGCCGGACCCGGCACCAGCTCCACCGCCGGCTTGGCAATGAGGGAGCGGGTCTCTTCCACCGCTTCGGTCAGCTTGACCTCAATGATCTGACCGAGCTCGTAGACCACCTCGGTCTTGTCCAGATAGACGCGACCGTTGTCCCAGTTGCACTCCAGCCGATCCTTGTTGTCGAGGATATGACGGGCAGGCATGAAGACCACGGCGCCGTTCTCCTGCAGACGCAGCTTGAGGCCAGCACGCATCACGTCGATGATCTCGGCGTTGAACACCTTGTCGGTGCCAGCATCGGCCTTGAGGTAGCGGACATAGAGCCAGTCGCCGATGTCGCGCTCCACCATGCGGTGCAGGCGGCGGCAGGCGGTCAGGTGCTCGGTGAGCTCGGTGCTCGGGCGCTCGCCCGGGGTTTTGCCCGCGATGACCGCTTTGAGCAGACGATGGTTGACCATATCGCCGTATTTTCGAATAGGTGAGGTCCAGGTGGCGTAGGCATCCAGACCCAGGCCGTAATGTGCGCCCGGCTCGGAGGACATCAGTGCATAGCTCTGGAAGCGGCGGATCTTGCCATCCAGCCAGCGGGTATCGAGGTTGTCGATCCAGCGGCGCAGGGCGCAGAAGCCGGAGAGGCTGGCGATCTCGTCACGTTCGAACGGGGCCTCGGCGCTTTTCAGCAGGTCGATGGCGCCGTCGAGGGACTCTTCGTCAAAGCCTGTGTGGACGTTGAAGATGCCGTAGCCGACGCTCTTGCCCAGTACGCGACCGGCGCAGATGTTGGCGGCGATCATCGACTCTTCCACCATGCGGTTGGCGATGCGGCGTGGCTCGACGTGGATGGCCAGCACTTCGCCATTCTCGCCCAGCTCGAAGTCGTAGTCGGGACGATCCGGGAATACCAGTGCATGCTCGGTGCGCCACTTGATGCGCGCCTCGGTCATCGCCTTCATCAGCGGCAGCTGGGCCAGCACGCCGGCGTCGATATCCAGCTCTTTGCCATGCTCGGCCCAGTCGGAGACGTCGTCATAGTTGAGGCGGGCGTGGGAGCAGATGCGGGCGGCGAAGAACTCGGTCTCCTCCAGCAGCAGACCATCTTCGGCGATCAGCAGACGGGCACATAGAGTGTTGCGCTCTTCGCCCTCTTTCAGGGAGCAGAGCTCGTCGGAGAGGGTGCGCGGGATCATCGGCACGTTGCGGCCCGGCATATAGATGGTGAAGGCGCGCTGGGCGGCTTCCTTGTCCAGCTCGCTCCCTTCGGCCACATAGGCGGTCGGGTCGGCGATGGCGACCAGCAGCTCCCAGCCGTTGTCCAGCTTGGTGATGGCCAGCGCATCGTCCATGTCCTTGGTCTTGGCACCGTCGATGGTGAAAAAAGGCACCTTGGTCAGGTCACGACGGGGCAGCTCCTCTTCTTCGATCACCTTCCACTCCGGCAGATCAGCTGGTTCGACCTGGGCCAGGTTGTGGCGCGCCAGCACCACCCACCAAGGCACGTTGTGATCTTCCTGAGCGGCGATCTTCTGGGTGATCTCGGCAGAGAAGTTGCCGTCAACCAGTGCGTGGCGTTTGAGGGTGGCGACCACCCAGTCCCCTTCCTTGAACTCTTTTTCGTCCAGACCCTTCTTGACGCGGGCCTTGATGGCATCCTTGATCAGCGGGTGGTCGGCGACCACGTTGAGACGGTCGCGGAACATCTTGACCCGTGCCACGAAGCGGGTGACGGACTGCTCCAGCAGGGCATCCGGCTCGGCCACTTCCTTCTCTTTTTCGGTGCGGATCAGGGCGCTCACCCGGTCACCGTGCATCACCTTCTTCATATAGGGAGGTGGCACGAAATAGCTGGTCTTCTCATCGACCTCCAGAAAGCCGAAGCCCCGATCGGAGGCGCGGATAACACCCTCTTTCTTGGGGATGTTTTCGCGGATTTGTTGCTTGAGCTGGGCCAGCAGCGGATTGTCTTGGAACATAAGTGAGGAACCTGAAGTGAAAACCTGGGTGAAGACCTGATGAAGGATCGCCCAGCACTATACGTTTTTAGCCCTGCAAAGCCAAGGTGAATGGCCTGCTCAGCGTGGTTTCAACTGCGATCTGGCATGGTCAATGAGACGTTGGGATAGCTGCTTGTGTACCCCCTTTTCCAGTACCCAGCGGTGCCAGTAGAGGCGTTCTGTCAGAACATGGTTGGGACTGAGGTTGAGAAGTGACCCGCCAGCGAGCTGGCCTCTGATCTGCAACTCGGGGATGAGACAATAGGCCAGGCCCTGTTCGGCCATGGCGACAAAGGCCTCGGACGAGTGAACCGTGTGGCAGGGATAACCGCCGGGCTCTAGCCCGAAGTGTTTCGCCATGAAGCTGACATGCATGTCGTCGCGTTGATCGAAGGCCACTGCCGGAGCCTTGGCCAGCGCCTCCCGGGTCAGACCGTGGGGAAAGTGGCGCGCCACGAACGCGGGGCTGGCGGTAAGCAGATAGTTCATTTCGCCCAGATCATCGACGCAGCAACCGGCCAGTGGCTGGGGATGCAAGCTGACCGCACCAAAGGCCTGACCCTCGCGTACCTTGTCGAGGGTGCGGCACTCGTCATCCACCAGCAGGTTGAGTTCGATGGGATGCTGCTCCAGCAAGGGGGCGATGGCGGGCAAAAACCAGGTTGCCAGGCTGTCGGCATTGACGGCGATACTGATCCGGATGGGGGCTTGTGGTGTGGCGGGAGCCAGCTCACCAGCCAGTTCCAGCTCGAGCTGGTGGACCTGACGATAGTGTGCCAGCAGCTTCTGGCCGAGCTGGGTCGCCTGCAACGGCTGGCTGCGGATGAGCAGCGGCTCGGCAAACTGTTGCTCCAGTAGTTTGATCCGCTGGGAGATGGCGGACTGGGTCATGTGCAGTGATTTGGCGGCCCGCTCGAAGTTCTGCTCCTGCAATACCGCATCCAGTGCCCGCAGCAGTTTGTAGTCCAGCTCTTTCATCTTCCCTCCCTTGCGTTGCTTCTGGGCTGACTCTACGTCACTCGGCAGGGGACAACAATGGGTGGTGACAGGGCCGTTACGCTGTGATTTCTGACAGTAGTGATCAGGTTGTTGAGGGAGGATACTGCCCGCTGACCCATGGGTTAGCCTGCGGGCTCATAGCGATCTGTTTATCCCGGGTCTGTTTTCCCGGGATTTTTTATGGCTGCGTTGCCAGCGCCGGTGATGGTTGCTGCAGTAGAGAGTGGCTGGTTTGATAGTGGCCCAGCAGAGGTTTGCCAACGGCGTGGGCGAAGCGTTCATCCAGATGGAAGCGGATCCCCACCCCGCGCACGGCCCCCAGATCCACCGCCTGGCGATGGCCGAGGCGCTCGATGGGCAGGCCGAGGCGGCGGAAGATGCGCTCTACCGGCAGGCTGACGACAGCGACCAGCTCACGGATCCCGTGAGCATGGGCGAAGGCATAGACTTCGCGAAAGATGACGCAGGTGAGCTCGCTGACGCCATTGACCATCCGCGGAGCACGGCTGGCATCGATGGCAAGACGGGTCAGTTCCCAGACATCGGGGGTACGCGGTGCACTTTCACCGGCAAGGGCGGTGGGGAAGATGGTGGGCAGCATATAGGCATCGGCACAGTTGAGCAGGCGAATACAGCCGCATAGCCCTTGCTTATCCTCGATCAGCACCCAATGGGTGTCTGGCGTATCAAAACTGTCACGCTCAAGTCCCCGATGGGACTCTACATCCCAGCCGAGCCGGTCGGAAAAGACGCGATTTCGAAAGCGATAGAGTTCATCCTCTACCTCATTTCGTGGATGCTCTCTCAATTTTCCTTTGAAAACCAACATTATGGGCCCTCTGTCTTGCTATTCGCCGTTATAATCACATGTCTGGCCAAGGGGGCTTTCATATGAAAAGAGACCAACTGCTTGAGTATCTCGAACATTTCACTTCGGTGACGGATGGCAACCGTCTGGCCGAGCTGATCGGTCACTTCACGCTCGGGATGGGCTACGACTACTACCGCTTCGCGCTGATCCTGCCGATGTCGATGCAAAGACCCAAGGTGGTGCTGTTCAATCACTGCCCTGACTCCTGGGTGCAGGCCTATACCGAAAACAACATGCTGGCATGTGATCCGGTGATCCAGCTGGCGCGCAAGCAGACCTTGCCCATCTACTGGAATCGCCTCGATGAGCGAGCAAGCTTTCTGCAAGAGGGAAGCATGGATGTGATGGGGCTGGCAGCCGAGTTCGGGCTGCGCAACGGCATCTCCTTCCCCTTGCACGGTGCCGCCGGGGAGAACGGTATTCTCTCCTTCATTACCTCGGAACGCGCCTCGAGCGATCTGCTGTTGGAGTCGTCGCCCATCCTCTCATGGATGTCCAACTACATCTTCGATGCCGCGATCCGGGTGGTGCGTTTCAGCATGATGGACAGTGTGGGCAAAGAGCCCCTGACCGAGCGCGAAACAGAGTGCCTGTTCTGGGCCAGTGAAGGAAAGACCTCCAGCGAGATTGCCTGCATTCTCGGCATCACGGAGCGCACAGTGAATTACCATCTCAATCAGGTCACCCGCAAAACCGGCTCCATGAACCGCTACCAGGCCATTGCCAAAGGGGTGGGAACCGGCTTGCTGCTGCCCAATCTGGAGCAGGTGGTGGTCACCAATTTCCCCAGAGTGCTTCAGTAGTCCGAGTCTCAGATACCACAGATTCTCCTGCTGCTGTCTGAGGGTCACAATTGTCAGATCCGGTAATTGACACGGGATTTAATAGAAGCGCTTCATCATTAGCAAAATGAATGAACCAGTAAATCAATGAATTTCTAAGAAGGAGCCGGACTCGCTATAGTGCCGTTCATTCATCATTTCGAACGGAATTTTCGATGCTGCTGACCACGACCCTGCAAGGTTTCACCATAGGTCTTGCCATGATCATCCCTATCGGCGCCCAGAATGCCTTTGTGCTGAGCAGGGGTATCCATCGCAACCATCATTTGCTGAGCGCCACACTCTGCAGCTTTTGCGACCTCATTCTGATCGCCATAGGGGTATTTGGCGGAGCCAATCTGCTGGCCGCCAGCCCGATCGGCATGATATTGCTCACCTGGGGGGGCGTACTGTTTCTCGGCTGGTTTGGTGTGCGCTCCCTGCGCAGCGCGTGGTATGGGCAGGAGGGAGGACTGGCCGACGCTTCGCAACGGATGAAAGCCAGAAGTGTACTTGCCATGACGCTAGGGGTCACCTTGCTCAATCCCCATGTCTATCTCGATACCCTGATGCTGCTCGGCTCGCTGGGCAGTCAGGTGAGCGAGCACCTGCGTCCGGCCTTTGCGGCCGGTGCCATGCTCGCCTCGCTGGTGTGGTTCTACTCACTTGCGCTGGGAGCTGCAGCATTGGCGCCCTGGCTGGCGAGAGGGGGGGTACAGCGGGGGATCGATCTGCTGGTCGGCATCATCATGCTGAGTCTGGCGGGCAAGCTGGCGTTTGGAGGCTAGTCCGCCAGACTGTATCCATGGTGATGTCGGTGACGCTCATTGGCGGATAGCGAGGGTAGGCTCCGTGCGATTGAGTGTCAAACACCAGTCCGTTCTACGGACTGGTGTTTTTACAGCTTCTCGATACAGAGGCTATACCCGGAACTGGGAGAGCAGGCGCTGTTGCTGCAGGCTGGCCTGATGGAGAGAGGAGGCCAGCAACAGGCACTCCTGCGCCTCCTGTTCGCCGGTTCTGGCCTGCAGGCTGATCCCCGAGACCTTGTCGGAGGAGTGGCTGAGGGTGTGTGACAGTTGCCCGGTGGCCACGGCCACCTGCTGCACCATATCGGCCAGCTGGTCGATGGCCCCTTCCACCTTGAACAGGATCTGCTTGGTGTTCTCGGAGTCTTGCATGCCAGACTCCACCGTCTTGAGGTTGCGCTGCATCATCAGATAGGCGCTCTCGGTCTGCTGCTGGATGCTGCTGATCACCTGGCTAATTTCGGCGCTTGAGGCCGCGGTGCGGTTGGCCAGGGTGCGCACCTCGTCAGCGACCACCGCAAAGCCACGTCCCATCTCCCCCGCGCGGGCTGCTTCGATAGCCGCATTGAGGGCCAGCAGGTTGGTCTGCTCCGAGATGCCGCTGATGGTGGAGATGATCTGGCCAATCTGGCCTGCCTGCTCCTTGAGGGCGTTGATGGCGACGGCGCACTCGCCCACCTCCTGCACCACCCGCTGCATGCCCGCGCTGGCGGAGGCGACATACTGGCTGCTCTCGGTGGTCAGCTGGCGCACCTCATTGGCATTGTGGGCCGCCATGCTGCAGTTGTCCGATATGGTGGTCGCTACCTGTACCATCTGTTCGCTGTCGTGGTGCAGGGCCAGCGCATGTTCGGCAGTCTGGCGGCTGCTCTGGCTGATCGCCTCCACCCGGTTGACCGAGGTGTGGACGTGCTCGCTGAAGTGCCGATTATTGTCCATGGTGGAGCTGATCATCTTCTGCAATTTCTCGATGAAGCGATCCACGCTGTTGGCAAGCGAGCCTATCTCGTCATCCCGTTGCAGGTTGATGCGGGCGTTGAGATCTCCCTCGCCGGCGGCGATATCCTGCATCCGTTTATCCACCTGCAGCAGCGGGGTGACCAGCTTGCGGGTCAGCCAGAAGCCGCAGAGGGTGACCATGAGCAGGCTCAGCAACAGGCCGCCCAGCAGCAGGGAGCGAGTCTGGCTGATGATGCCGTTGAGTTGGACGACCTGATCCTCGACGGTGGCATCACCGCTCGCCTCGATGGCAACCAGTTGTTGTTTCAGCTGGTCGGCACTGGCCTCATAGAGAGCCTGCTGGGCCTGATAGTTGCCGAGCGCCTCGATCCACTGCCCCATCAATTGCTGATGTCGGGTCAGCAGGGCGCGATACTCTGCGGACAGTGTCTTGCCAGCAAATTCCCCGGAGCCCTCGATATCGAACAGTCCGGTGCCGAGCATGCTGTCGATCGCTCCGTGGTAGAAATCGGTCGCCTCTTTCAGCTCGGCCTTGATCGCCGCCGTGACCCCCTGTCTGCGCATCTTCTCCAGCGCATAGAGCTGGCGCAAAAAGCCGATGTTGGACTCCATCCCCCCGTCGGCCGCTTCCCAGCGGGTAGAGAGGCCACTGTTCCAGCTGATGGTCTGGTCGGGGGATTGGGTCAGCGTCTCTACCGCCCCATCGCCGATCTCCTCCAGCTGCGTCGAGAGACGGGCCATCAGGTCGGCGTTATGATGCAGGGCCTGATCCGCCTCTGTGTAGGCGTGATAGAGCGTCAACAGCTTCTCTTGTTGCTGTTGATAGGCCTGCTTCTGTTGCTCCATGGACGAAAGGGCTGCGCCATCAATGAGCTGCCCCTGACTGACCCGAGCCAGTGCCTCATCGGTTGCCGCTTTGGCGGCATCAAGCTCGGCACGATTGAGCGGGGTGCCGTTTTGCATCTTCTGAATCTGTAACTGTTGATTGCCCAGTTCGATGGAGCCCTCCATGGCCCCGTCAGCGGTCTGCCAGGCGCTTCCCAACACATAGGCGAGCAGATCGGCAAGCCGCTGGCTGCCATACCAGCCCACGGCTCCCATCCCCAGCGTGCAGCCGAGCAAGATGGCAAGACCCAGATTGGCGGTGGTAACAATTTTCATATGATGGCCTTCCTTGGTATCTGCATTGCATTAATTTCGGTTCCGAACGAGTTTAGTGTAGTGTTCATGCCCGTTCGGAGTCCGGCCCGGTGCAGAAACATCCCGTACACTCCGGCTGAACCAGATCAAGCATGGTAGCCAATTGGCGAAAAAGCTTTCTGGCTACTCTGAGGTTGCCGCCATGTGCTGGATACTTATCCAGTTATTCTTTATGCTATGAGCCAATTTACGAATAGCTGTATTGGTGAGGAGAGAGCCGTGATTGGTCGCTTGAGAGGCATTGTCATTGAGAAGCAGCCCCCCGAGGTCCTGCTGGAAGTGGGTGGGGTTGGCTATGAGGTGCAGATGCCGATGAGCTGCTTCTATGATTTGCCGGAGATCGGCAGGGAAGCGACCATCCATACTCACTTTGTGGTGCGGGAAGATGCCCAACTGCTCTATGGTTTCAACCACAAACAGGAGCGGGCGCTGTTTCGCGAGCTGATCAAGACCAATGGGGTTGGCCCCAAACTGGCACTGGCTATTCTCTCCGGTATGACCGCTACCCAGTTTGTGCTGAGTGTCGAACGTGAAGAGATAAGCTCCCTGGTCAAACTGCCGGGGGTCGGCAAAAAGACCGCCGAGCGGCTGGTAGTCGAGATGAAGGATCGTCTAAAGGGCTGGGTCAGCCATGATCTCTTCTCCCCCGCCATGGTCACATTGCCAGCCAGTGAGCCTGAATTGCGGGCGCCGGGTGTGACCGAAGAGGCAGCCAGTGCGCTGGTTGCCCTTGGTTACAAGCCGCAACAGGCGAGCCAGATTGTCAGCAAGATCGCCAAAGAGGGTATGTCGGTGGAAGATATCATCCGTGAATCTCTTCGTAGCCTTGTGTGAGGTAGTTGATGATTGAAGCAGACCGCCTCATCTCGGCCAGTGCCGCCCGTGAGGATGACATTATTGATCGGGCCATCCGCCCCAAGAAGCTGGCTGACTACACCGGTCAGGATACCGTCTGCGAACAGATGGAGATCTTTATCGAAGCGGCGCGTCAGCGGGGTGAAGCGCTTGATCACCTGCTGATCTTCGGCCCGCCCGGTCTGGGCAAGACCACCCTCGCCAACATCGTCGCCAACGAGATGGGGGTCAATATCAAGACCACTTCCGGCCCGGTGCTGGAGAAAGCGGGTGATCTGGCTGCATTGCTCACCAACCTTGAACCGAACGATGTATTGTTCATCGACGAGATCCACCGTCTCAGCCCGGTGGTGGAGGAGGTGCTCTATCCGGCAATGGAGGATTACCAGCTCGACATCATGATCGGAGAGGGGCCAGCGGCTCGCTCCATCAAGCTGGATTTGCCCCCCTTCACCCTGATCGGCGCAACCACCCGGGCTGGTTCACTCACCAGCCCGCTGCGAGATCGTTTTGGTATCGTCCAGCGTCTTGAGTTCTACAACGTCAAGGACTTGACCGATATCGTCTCCCGCAGCGCCCGTTGTCTGGGACTCGATATGACAGAGGATGGAGCCATCGAGGTCGCTCGTCGCTCCCGTGGTACTCCGCGGATTGCTAACCGCTTGTTAAGACGGGTGCGCGATTTTGCCCAGGTGAAATCCGATGGCCGCATCGATGGTCCCATCGCGGCTCGCGCCATGGATATGCTGGATGTCGATAACGAGGGGTTTGATTTTATGGACCGCAAGTTATTGTTGGCTGTGATAGACAAGTTTATGGGGGGGCCGGTGGGTCTCGATAATCTGGCCGCCGCGATCGGGGAAGAGAAAGATACTATCGAAGATGTGCTGGAGCCTTATCTGATCCAGCAAGGGTATCTGCAACGTACACCCAGAGGACGGATTGCGACCACACGAGCCTACGCTCATTTCGGTCTTCAGCGACCAGATGAGAAGTAAAAACAGTCGTTTGAACATGAAACCGCCGTCAAAGGCGGTTTTTTGTTATGCGGGCCAAAAAAAGCCCACGGCGGATGCGGTGGGCAAAGACAATTCAGGATGGATGTTCACAGACAGTGAGTGCGTCTGGACACAGACCGGAAAATAAACAGGTGAGCCGTCGCGAGCTCTCAGAGTCGGTTCAGTTGATAGAGCTGCACAAAGGAAAGCTTGTAGTAACGGATGGTTTTAGCAACAAACTTTTTCATCTTCGATTCCAATAGACAGGTTCAAATTGATGGTCGAATACGTACCGTGAACCCGGATTAACCGGCCTGTATCCAAGGGGATGCCCTCACTGCGAGGCGCATTGTAGGAGTTCGAATCGACCTGGACAAACAAGAAAAATTGCAACCTTCAAATTAGTTTATCTAATGCCTTGCTTGATGAAATTGGTTCGCATGAGTATGCATTATTTGCAGTTTTAAATTGGATTTTTGAATCAGATTGACTGACCCGGATAACATGGAAAAAGGCGCGTTATCGACACTTTTCAAATTAAACGAGGTAGCCGGATGTTAAATTCTTAAATTGATTTAAATCAATATTTTACGCTTTATCATCTTTTGTGATCTGGCTCTCTTCAATAATCGTGAAATAGATTAAACATGGCTTTGAAAGCCATGTATTTCGGGTCCTTTTACATTGATTTCAATCAAATAAAGGTGATATAAAAACCCGGTCATAATGGGCGAGAATAAATTGAAGCTGATTGTTTTGTAATTGTTAAACATTAGCTTTATTTGTTTTCCTGTATTGCCTTGTTGTTAATATTGGTGGTTACTGAAAGTGTTTTGTTGTGATGCGTCTCAATGGGGCCCATTCGATAACCCCCAACGGAAGCTTTGTCCTTAAAACTTAAAATAGCCGTGCCAATAATCGGTGAGGAAACATCATGATTGCTGAGCATGTGGTAGACCTATCGCGGTTCCAGTTCGCTGCGACGGCCCTTTATCACTTTTTGTTTGTACCCCTGACGCTGGGAATGGCTTTTCTCCTGGCGATCATGGAATCCGTCTATGTGATGACCAACAACACCATCTACCGGGATATGACCAAATTCTGGGGTAAGTTGTTTGGTATCAACTTTGCCCTGGGGGTTACCACAGGCTTGGCCATGGAGTTCCAGTTCGGGACGAACTGGGCGTATTACTCCCATTATGTCGGCGATATCTTCGGGGCTCCGTTGGCCATTGAAGGGCTGATGGCCTTCTTCCTGGAGTCCACCTTCGTCGGTATGTTCTTCTTTGGTTGGGATCGTCTGAGCAAGCATCAGCATCTGGCTGCCACCTGGTTGATGGCACTGGGTACCAACCTCTCCGCCCTCTGGATCCTGGTTGCCAACGGCTGGATGCAAAACCCGGTCGGTGCCGAGTTCAACTTTGAATCCATGCGGATGGAGATGATGAGCTTCGCTGACGTGGTGCTCAACCCGGTTGCCCAGGTCAAGTTCGTCCACACTGTGGCGGCTGGCTATACCTGTGGCGCCATGTTTGTGCTGGGTATCTCCTCCTACTACCTGCTGAAGAATCGTGATGTGGCGTTTGCCCGTCGCTCCTTCGCCATTGCCGCCGCGTTCGGTATGGCTTCCATCGTGTCCGTGCTGATCCTCGGTGACGAATCCGGTTACGAGACCGGTGAAGTGCAGAAGGTTAAACTGGCCGCTATCGAAGCCGAATGGGAAACTGAACCTGCTCCGGCCGCCTTTACCCTGTTCGGTATTCCGAATCAGGAAGAGATGCGCACCGACTACGCCATCAAGATCCCTTATGCGCTTGGTATTATCGCGACCCGTTCTCTGGACGGTCAGGTCACCGGTCTGAAGGATCTGAAGAGCGAGCACGAACTGCGCGTTCGTAACGGTATGACCGCTTACGATCTGCTGACCAAGCTGCAATCCGGTGACAAGTCTGACGAGACCCGTGCTCGCTTCGACGAAGTGAAGCAGGATCTGGGCTACGGTCTGCTGCTCAAGCGCTACACCAGCAACGTGACCGATGCGACCGACGAGCAGATCAAGGCCGCTGTGGATGACTCCATCCCGCAGGTACTGCCGCTGTTCTTCGCCTTCCGCATCATGGTTGCCGTCGGCATGCTGATGCTGGTACTGATTGGTATGGCCTTCTATGACAGTGCCCGTCATCAGATCGGCAAGCGCAAGTGGCTGCTCAAGGCTCTGCTGTGGGGTATCCCGTTGCCGTGGATCGCGATCGAAGCTGGCTGGTTTGTTGCTGAATATGGTCGCCAACCGTGGACCATTGCAGAGGTGTTGCCGACTTCCCTCTCTGCATCCAATTTGCCTGCAGCCGAGATCTGGTTCTCTCTGATCGGTATCTGCCTGTTCTATACCGTACTTCTGGTTATCGAGATGTACCTGATGTTCAAGTATGCCCGTCTTGGCCCCAGCAGCCTGAAGACTGGCAAGTATCACTTTGAACAGATCAAGGCATAAGGAGAGCGACCATGTTTGATTACGAAACTCTGCGTGTCATCTGGTGGGCTCTGGTCGGCGTACTGCTGATCGGTTTTGCCATCACTGACGGCTTCGACATGGGGGTAGGCGCACTGCTCCCGTTCGTCGGCAAGAAAGATGTCGAGCGCCGCGTGATGCTCAACACCATGGGGCCGCACTGGGAAGGTAACCAGGTTTGGCTGGTCACTGCCGGTGGTGCCTTGTTCGCCGCCTGGCCGATGGTGTATGCCGCGACCTTCTCCGGCTTCTACATCGCGATGATCCTGACGCTGATGGCGCTGTTCCTGCGTCCGGTCGGTTTCAAGTACCGCTCGCTGCGTGCTGATGCCAAATGGCGCAGCAACTGGGACTGGGCCTTGTTCGCCGGTAGCGCCGTACCGCCCATCGTCTTTGGTGTGGCCTTTGGCAACCTGTTGCAAGGCGTTCCATTCGAGTTTAACCAGTTCATGATGTTGACCTATCACGGCAACTTCTTTGGCCTGCTGAACCCGTTCGGCATTCTGGCTGGTCTTGTGAGCCTGTTCATGCTGCTCACCCAGGGTGCAACCTGGTTGATGATGAAGACCGATGGTGAAGTGCTGGCGCGTTCCCGCACTGCCGCCATGATCTGCTCACTGGTGACCCTGGTGCTGTTTGCTGCCGCGGGTTGGTGGGTAAGCGGTATGGAAGGGTATGTCATCGTCAAGGCTGCCGCGACTGACGCAGTATCCAACCCGATGAACAAGGAAGTTGTCCTGCAGGCTGGCGCCTGGATGAACAACTACACCCTCTATCCGTGGATGGTGGCTGCCCCTGTACTGGGTCTTGCCATGAGCCTGCTGACTGCGCTGTTTGCCCGTATGAACATCGGCTGGCTGGCGTTTACCAGCTCCTCGCTGGCGATTGCCGGGGTCATCCTCACTGCCGGTTTCTCCATGTTCCCGTTTGTGATGCCCTCAAGCCTTGAGCCGTCACTGAGCCTGACCATGTGGGATGCTACCGCCTCCTTCAACACCTTGCAGGTGATGACCGTGGCTGCAGCAGTCTTCGTACCGATTGTGCTGGGTTACACCATCTGGACTTACATCAAGATGTTTGGCCGGGTAACCAACAAGCACATCGAAGATAACCAACAATCTCTCTATTAAGAGGTGCGCTGACAATGTGGTATTTCACCTGGATCCTGGGGCTGTTGCTGGCCTGTGCATTTGGCATCATCAATGCGCTGTGGCTGGAACACACCGAGAACATGGATCGTCAGATCGATGAAAACAAGTGATCGACTCGCCAGGCTCGCCGCTCCACTGGAGCGGCAGCCGTGGCAGGGGTTGATGTTACTCGCGGCGGCCTTGTTGGCCGTCGCTATTTTACAGGCCCCCAATCTGATCGCGGCCAACACCAGCGAGCATGGTCTCTGGCTTGCTCCCTGGCTGATGTGGGCCGTCTGTTGTGGCGTACTTAACGGGCTTGGCTTTCATCTGAAAAGCCTGCCCGGACGTGTGCTGTTCAATCCCTGGCTCGCCTGGCCCAGTTTGTTGTATGGCCTCTGGCTGACACATTCATATTTCCTTTCATAAAAAACGGGGGGAGGCAGGATTTCCCTGCCTCCCCCTGCTTCTTTCCTATTCAGCCCTGCGCTATGATAGCCCCCCATCTGACTGTCGAATGGATCACAGATTGTTATGGGGGAAGTCTTTGAGTTTCCGGTGCGTGTCTACTACGAAGACACCGACGCCGGGGGCATCGTCTACAACGCCAATTATCTCAAGTTTATGGAACGTGCTCGCACCGAGTTTCTTCGTGCCAAAGGGGTCGAACAGGACGTCTGGCTGCAGGAGGGATATGCCTTCGTGGTGAGCCGAACTGAGATCGATTTCCGCTCGGCGGCCCGTTTTAATGAACTATTGAATGTATTAACGCAAGTGATTGAAGTGAAACGCGCATCCCTGCGTTTTTCGCAGCAGATCCTGGCGGCTGATGGACGACTCGTCACCCAGGCTTTGGTACAGATAGCCTGTGTAAGTCGTCCGCAAATGAAACCTGTAGCTATACCTGAAAAAATCAAGGGAGTGCTGTTAAGTGCACGCTGAAATTTCGTTTATTGGCCTGTTTTGGCAAGCCAGCCTGTTGGTAAAACTGGTCATGATCACCCTGATGAGCATGTCTATTGTCTCCTGGGCGCTGATTATCCAGCGTTCCAAGGCGATCAAGGCGGCCAATCTCGCATCGGAACAGTTTGAAGATCGCTTCTGGTCAGGGGTCGATCTCAATCGCCTCTATCAGGAGTCCTCTTCCCGCCGCGATGACATCGAAGGCATGGAAGATATCTTCTACTCCGGCTTCAAGGAGTATGCCCGCTTGCTCAAGGCCGGTGCCCGTGGTCAGGATGCGGTGATGGATGGTACCTACCGCGCCATGCGCGTCTCCCTCTCCCGCGCGGTAGATGATCTGGAATCCAACCTGCCGGTGCTGGCGACCATCGGCTCCATCAGCCCCTATATCGGTCTGTTCGGTACCGTATGGGGGATCATGAACGCCTTTATCGCCCTGGGTCAGGTGCAGCAGGCCACCCTGCAGATGGTGGCACCGGGTATCGCGGAAGCGCTGATTGCGACCGCCATGGGTCTGTTTGCCGCTATCCCGGCGGTAATCTTCTACAACCGCTTCTCCAACAAGGTCGAGCGGCTGGAGAACGCCTACGCCAACTTCATGGACGAGTTCACCACCATTCTGAACCGTCAAATTGCTCAGCAGCAGGGTGATCAGTAATGCAAACCTATCAGCGGATCCGGCGCAAGAAGGTGGCCGAGATCAACGTGGTTCCCTATATCGACGTCATGCTGGTGCTGCTTATCATCTTTATGGCGGTCACGCCGGTGATCACGCAAGGGGTCAAGGTGGATCTGCCGCAGGCTGAGTCCGAGCAGTTGCCGGAAGATGCCAAGCCGCCCTTCATCGTAAGCGTCAATACCGAAGGCGAGTATGTCATCAAGGCTGGCGAAGCCGATGACGAGCCGGTGCCAAGTGGCACGCCAGAGGCGATGCAGCAATACATCACCGAAAAAGCCATGGGCTATCTGGCGATCAACCAGAATGCCCCCGTGGTGGTCGCGGGTGACAAGGCCGTGCGCTACGAAGAGGTGATCCTGTTGATGGTGGCCCTCAAGAATGCGGGCGTGCCTCAGGTTGGCCTGATGACAGATCCGGTGAACTAACGGAGATGGATGTGAAGCGTGGTATTTCCGGTTATCTCATCGCGTCGTTTCTGCTGCACCTGATCATCGGCATCATCCTGTTTGTCGGGCTCGATTTCAGCAAACCGAAACGACCCGAATCGAAGGGGCAGATCGTCAATGCCGTCATGCTTGATGAGAACTTCCTCAACGAGCAGGCCAAGCAGATCCAGCAGCAGAAAGCTCAGCCCAAGCCGCAGAAGGTAGAGAAAGAGAAGGATAAGGAAGACACGGATCTCGCCAAGCGCGAGCTGGCTCAGAAACAGGAGCAGCTTCGCATCGCCGAGACCAAGCGCAAGCAGGCCGAAGAGGCGACTCGCAAGGCCGAGGCCGAAAAGCAGAAGAAGGTTGCCGAGCAGAAGCAGGCGGAAGAGAAGGCCCAAAAAGCCGAGGAAGCCCGCAAGCTGGAAGAACAGAAGGCCAAGAAGGCCGAAGCCGAGCGTAAAGCGGCGGAAGCCGAAAGCAAGGCGTTGGCGCTGAAGAAGAAAAAGGAACAAGAGAAGAAAGAGGCCGAAGAGAAGGCAAAGGCGGCAGAAGCCAAGGCCAAGAAAGCGGAAGCTGACAAGAAGGCCAAAGCTGAGGCAGAGAAGAAAGCCAAGGCAGAGGCTGAGAAAAAAGCCAAAGCCGAGGCTGAGAAGAAGGCCAAGGAAGAGGCAGCCAAAAAGGCAAAAGCTGACGCAGAGAAGAAAGCCAAGGCTGAAGCCGAGAAGCAGGCCAAGATCGCGGCAGAACGCAAACGCAAAGCGGCCGAGGAGGCCAGACTGCAAAAAGAGATGGAAGCCATGATGCAGCAGCAGCTGGCGGCTGAAGCCAATGCCCGCAGCCAGGCTGCCTCTGCAGCGGCACAAGGTGAGGTCGACAAGTATGCGGCGCTCATCAAGGCCACTGTTGAGCGGTATATGATTTTGGATCCCACCATGCGGGGCAAAACATGTACTATCGGCGTACGTCTTGCGAGCAGTGGCTTTGTTATATCGGTAGATAACGGCCAGGGTGACCCGGCGGTCTGTCGTTCGGGTAAGGCGGCTGTTCTGAAAGCCAATCAACTGCCAGTGCCCAAGGATCCTGCGGCATTCGAGATGTTGAAGGAATTTAATCTGAAGTTAGAACCGAGTATCTAAGCGTGATAAAACGAGGTTGCTTGCCTTTGGTTGGCAACCTCTCGCCGAGAAAGGAATTTAACCTCTCATCTATATTGGAACCGAGTATTTAAGCCATGATCAGAAAAGTATTTTTTGCTTTGGTTGGCTGTTTGTTGCTGGGCCAGAGTGCCCAGGCGGCCCTGGACATCGTCATCACCGGCGGTATTGATAGCGCACGCCCCATCGCTGTCGCCCCCTTCAAGTGGGAAGGCAACGGGCAGTTGCCGCAGGACATCGCGGAAGTGGTCTCCAACGACCTGATGCGCAGCGGCAAGTTCAAGCCGCTGGCCCGTGGCCAGATGCCGCAGACCCCGAGCAGCAGCAGCGAGATCAACTTCGCTCCCTGGGCCTCCCAAGGGGTTGAAGCCGTGGTGGTGGGTTCCATTTCGGCAGTCGGTGACGGCACCTACAAGGTGAACTTCGAGCTGGTCGATGTGCTGAAAGGCCAGCTGGCCAAGGCACAAGGTGGCGAGAGCAACGGTTACATTCTGGATAGCCGTATGGCGACCATCCCGGGTGCCCAGATGCGCCAGTTTGCCCACCGTATCTCCGACATCGTCTATGAGCGTTTGACTGGCGAGCGCGGTGCCTTCCTGACCCGTCTGGCTTACGTCTCCGTACAGCAGGGTACCCAGTTCCCGTACCAGCTGCGCATTTCTGACTACGACGGTTACAACGAGAAGACCCTGCTGCGCTCCCGCGAACCGTTGATGTCTCCGGCCTGGTCGCCGGATGGCAGCAAGCTGGCTTACGTGAGCTTCGAGAACCAGAAGTCCGAAATCTACGTGCAGGATATCTACACCCAGCAGCGCAGCCTGATCACCAGTTTCCGCGGTATTAACGGGGCGCCGGAGTGGTCTCCGGATGGTCGTCGTCTGGCTATCGTTCTCTCCAAAGATGGTTCACCGAACCTCTATGTGGTTGATGTCGCTAGCAAGCAGCTGACCCGCGTCACAACCAGCCGTGTGATCGACACTGAACCCTCCTGGATGCCGGACGGGCAAAATTTGTTGTTCACCTCTGAACGTGGTGGCAAACCCCAGATTTATAGCGTAAATTTGGCGACTGGTATGACTCGCCGGATGACTTGGGAAGGTGAATCCAACCAGGGGGCATCCATCACTCCTGATGGCAAAATCATGGTGATGGTGACCCGTGTTCAGGGACAGTATCGTATTGCCCGTCAGGACATGGAAAACAATGCCCTGTTGGTCCTTACCCAGAGTGCTCTGGATGAGTCGCCAAGTGTGGCTCCCAATGGCAGCATGATCATTTATGCCACCATCTATCAGGGTCGTAAGAGTCTCGCGTTGGTGTCGACTGATGGTCGCTTCAAGGCTGTGCTTCCGACCAGTAGCGGTGAAATTCGTGCACCAGCTTGGTCGCCCTTCTTGAATTGATAAAAATCCAATTGTTTTTTGTTTTGTTATAAAGGTTTAAGGAAATAGCATGCAACTCAATAAACTGCTCAAGGGTTTGGCCATCGCACTGCCACTGTTCACCCTGGCCGCTTGTAGTTCTTCTTCTGATTCCGACGCCGCTGGCGCTGAATCAGGTATGACCGACGGCATGGGCGGTGTACAAACCGGCGGCGCCAACGGCATGTTGTCCCCGGAAGAGCAGATGCGTCAGAAGTTCGAAGCACTGCAGCGTGACAACGTGATCTACTTCCCGTTCGACGGTTACGATATCCAGGGTCAGTACGCTGATCTGCTGGATGCCCACGCCAGCTACCTGCGCGAGCGCCCGAGCGTGAAAGTCCTGATCGAAGGTCACGCCGATGAGCGCGGTACTCCGGAGTACAACATCGCCCTGGGCGAGCGTCGTGCCAAGGCTGTTGCCAAGTATCTGCAAACTCTGGGTGTGCAGGCCGAGCAGCTCTCCATCGTCAGCTATGGCGAAGAGAAGCCGCTGGATCTGTCCCACACCGAGGATGCCTTTGCCAAAAACCGCCGCGCGGTTCTGGTTTACTAAGGTTTAAACCGAACGAAGTTCGTTTATATGCAAGCGGCCATTTCGATGGCCGTTTTATTTGCACTAAACGCCAAGGTTTGATCCGAATGAAATCTGCATATGCGAGCGACGATGGCGCTGGCCGTTTTATCTGTACTAAACGCTAAGGTTTGATCCGAATGAAATCTGTGTACAAGCAAGCTGTCGTTGCGCTGGCCGTAATGGTTGCTCTGAATGCGCAAGCTGCAGCACCGGTCAGCGATCTGGGCGGTGACTCGGGTGGTGGCGTTGTCCTTAGTGGCAACAACGGCGCCATCGTGCCCACCGGTAGCCTGGAAGATCGGGTTGCCCTGCTGGAGCGCACCCTCAATGCCCGTCTGCGACTGCAAGCTGAATTGCAGCAACAGGTCGACTCCCTGCAAGGGGAGGTTTCCGAGCTGCGTGGGCAGCTGGAGCAGCAGACCTACCAGATGGAACAGTCGCAAGAGCGCCAGCGTCAGCTCTATCAGGAGCTCGACAAGGTTGCCAGCAGCCAGCAGGCTGCACCGGCCGCCGCGGCCCCTGCTGCTGCCGCTACACCGGCTGCTGCGGCCAATTACTCAACCAATCAGGATGAGAATCAGGCCTACGACGCAGCGGTCAACATGGTGCTCAAAGAGAAGAACTACGACAAAGCCATTCCGGCTTTCCAGGGCTTCATCAAGCAGTACCCCAATTCGGGCTATGTTCCCAATGCACACTACTGGCTCGGCCAGTTGCTGTTCAACAAGGGTGACAGAGCCGGTGCCTCGGCCCAGTTTTCGACCGTGGCCAACAAATACAGCAAATCCCCCAAGCGAGCCGATGCGCTGCTGAAGCTGGGTATGCTGGCACAGCTGGATGGCAAGAAGGCGGAAGCCAAATCCTTCTATGAGCAGGTGATCAACGGCTATCCCAACACCTCGCCGGCCCAGTTGGCCAAACAGAGTCTGGCCAAGCTGTAACATTGCTGTATGTCACTGTTTTCGTAACGCTACTGTAAAAACAGCCTGCATTTGTACGCACAGTGAGCAAACGGATTTAAATTACGAATTTTCTGTTGCACCGGAAATTTAAATCCGTAATATAGGCCGCCGTCAGAGCCGAAGCAGTAATGCAGTCGGAACTGGTCGTGGTGAGGGTCGTTAGCTCAGTCGGTAGAGCAGTTGACTTTTAATCAATTGGTCGCTGGTTCGAATCCAGCACGACCCACCATTTTCTCCACTCGGTGGAGACAGAATTCCCAGGTCGTTTAGCTCAGCTGGGAGAGCACCTCCCTTACAAGGAGGGGGTCACTGGTTCGATCCCAGTAACGACC
>NZ_JAAKVF010000025.1:0-57161 GCF_049175515.1 Aeromonas sp. 600479 | reverse complement strand
AACTTGCCGCCGGTCACGGTCGCGATGAAGGTCACCGACTTGCCGTTCACGTCGGTCACGGTCAGGGTGACTTTCTGACCATCTTCCACGTTGCTGGTCGTGCCCTTGAGCTCAACCGCCTTGGCTTCCGCCACCGACAGGTTGCCATCGCCAATTGCCGACAAATCAATGCTCGGCAGGTCAGTATCCACCTGATAGCCTTCCTTGTCGGTCGCAGTGGCGCTGTTGCCCGCCACGTCGGTGCTGGTCACGCTGGCATCGATGGTGCGGTCGCCATCGGTCGCCAGGTCGCTGCCCGCCACCAGGATGGTGAAGCGGCCATCGGCATCCACAGGACCGGTGAACGATTTACCGTTGACGGTCAGGGTGACGATGTCCCCTGCCTTGAACTCGCCCGTCACGGTGCCGCTGACCGGGATCTGCTGACCCGCTTCGGCGGCGTTGATGACGTCGTCGGCGGTGATGTCGGCATCCAGGGTGATGGCCAGGTCAGGGGCCTTGCTATCAACACTACCATCGTCGGTAGAGGTACCTGTGTTGCCGGCCGGATCGGTGATGCTGGCCGTCACCTTATAGCTGCCTTCGGCCAGCGGAGTAGTGACATCTACGCTGTAGCTGCCACCAGGTTGTACCGTGGCGGTCAAATTTTGCTGGTTACCATTGGCATCGGTCACGACCAGAGTGACCGTGCTGCCAGCAGGTGCATCCGTAGTACCCGTGATGGTCGGGGTGGTGTCATTGGTATTGTCAGGTGCATCAACAGTAATCACTGGAGCGGTTGCATCCACACTGCCATCATCAGTTGCACTGCCGGCATTCCCCGCAGGATCGGTCACTGTGGCGGTGACGGTATAAGAACCCTCGGCCAATGGGGTGACCACATCCACGGTGAAGGTACCGCTGGGGGTGACAATAGCGGTCAGGGTCTGCTGATTGCCGTTGACATCGGTCACCACCAGGGTCACCGTGCTGCCAGCAGGTGCATCCGTGGTTCCGGTCAGGGTCGGTGTGGTGTCATTAGTGTTATCTGGCGCAACAACGGAAATGGTGGGTGGAGTCAGGTCAAATACTTCATCCTCGCCAGCAGCACCAAGCGGTGGCTCGCCATTGGTGTTGTAGGTGGTATCGAAGGTCGCTTCGGCAATGGTTGCGGAGCCGGTACGGTCGATGGTGACAAAACCGCCGTTGCCACTGGCTCCGGCGACACCACCAACCCCGCCACCACCGGCAGCAGGTGCACCGCCTGCGGCGGAGGCTTCAAAGGCCCGAGTCGGGTCAGCGCCACCCAAAATGGCTTCTTGCAGGGCACTGATATCATCGGGTGTGCCTGCGGCACTGTTTTGCGCCAGCTGAGGAGCATCTTCCTCTTCGGCAGGCTCACTCTGTTCGCTGGCCGGTTGCACATTGAAAGCGTGTCCGCCGCCCATGAAACTGGCGCCATCCGGCGACATGATCACCGCCCCTTTCGGCAGCACATCCCCTTCCACCAGCAACTTGCGGCTACCATCTGCAGCCACCTGATAAACTTGACCTTTGAGCTGGGTGACGGTTACGCCCTGTTCCAGAGTAACGGAATTGGTAATCATGTTCTCTCCTGAATCCTGATTTGCATGCAAAAAGCCACAGCCTACTCTGCACAGAGAGAGAGCAAATAACCAGTTCGAAAATTCGAAAGAATAGACTGATTTGAGGCTGGACCGTTCAGCCAGGCTGAAGGGTGGCGAGGGGATTACCGAAAAATAAAAACTAAAATTATCAATACATTATCATGACAGGAGCATGACAAGGCATACTCCTGTCCGGTTTAACCCTATGCACCGGCCCAGAGGATGATGGCCAGCAGTTGCGGCGAGATGATCCGCAAGAACATCACCAGCGGGTAGACAGTGGCATAGGAGAGCGCACTGGCACCACTGGTCGGGTGCATGGCGTTGGCAAAGGCCAGCGCGGGAGGATCTGTCATGGAGCCGGCCAGCAAGCCGCACAGGGTCAGATAGTTCATCTTGCCATAGAGACGTGCCAGCACCCCGACCACCAGCAAGGGGATCAGGGTAATGGCTGCCCCATAGAGCATCCAGGAGGGGCCATCACCGTTGATCAGGGTATCAACGAAACCCGCCCCCGACTTGAAGCCGACCACCGCCAGAAACAGCACGATGCCGATCTCCCGCAGCGCCAGGTTGGCACTGGGGGGCATGAACCAGTAGAGCTTGCCGATGCTGCCGATCCGCGACAGGATCAGCGCCACCACCAGCGGCCCACCCGCCAAGCCGAGCTTGAGCGCGGCCGGGAAGCCCGGCAGATAGAAGGGGATGGAGCCAAGCAGCACGCCAAGACCGATCCCGATAAATACCGGCAACATCTGCACCTGTTGCAGTTTTTGCTGCACGTTGCCGACCACATTGGTCACCGCTTCGATGGCATCGAGGCGCCCCACCAGGTTGAGGATGTCACCAAACTGCAGGCTGGTCTGGCTGGTCGGCACCAGTTCGATACCGGCCCGGTTTAGGCGCGAGATCACCACGTCATAACGCTGTTTGATGTCAAGATCGCGGATCTTCTTGCCCAGCACTTGCTCGTTGGTCACCACTACCCGCTCCACCCTCAGGTCGGTACCGCGAGTCGATAGGGAGGTGTCGACCTCTTCTCCCAGCACCAGCAACACCTTGTGCAAGGCATGGCGCTCACCAACCAGGTGGAGCAGGTCACCCAGCTCGATACGTGAATCAGGGCGCGGCACCATCAGCTCGTCGCCACGCTTGAGGCGCGAGCAGATGACATCAGACTCGTCGAGGCTCGGGATCTCGCTCAGCATCAGGCCATGCATGTTTGGGTTGCGTACCGCGATATTGATGGTCTGCAGGCTCTCTTTGGTTTTACCGGTCTGTTGCTCGAATTGGGCAGCTTCATCGTCAATCTTGATGCGAAAGAAGACCCTGACCAGCCACATAGTGAGCAAAATGCCGCAGATGCCGAACGGATAGGCCACTGCGTACCCCATCCCCATCAGCCCGGTTGACCCATGAGGAGCTCCCAGCTCCGCCAGGATCTGCTGACCCGCACCGAGGGATGGCGTATTGGTCACGGCACCGGAGAAGACCCCGAGGATCACCGGTAGCGGCACATCAAACAGTTGATGAAGTGCCGCCGCAACGATGCACCCCAGGATAACCAGCAAAGCAGCAAAAGCATTGAGCTTGAGTCCGGAGCTGCGCAATGACGAGAAAAAACCGGGGCCGACCTGAATGCCGATGGTATAGACAAACAGGATCAGGCCAAACTCTTGAATAAAATGAAGTGTTTGCTCATCGAGCGCCAGCTCTGACACACCGGCAAAGTGACCCACTATGATGCCGCCGAACAGCACCCCCCCTATCCCCAAGCCAACGCCATAGACTCGCCAGTTTCCCAGCCAGAGTCCCAGCACTGCCACCAGCGACAACATGCTGATGGAAAGCGCGATTTCACTCATTTCGTGCATCCTTTGCGAATTGAACTGGCCCTAGCTTGTCAGCAAACTCAGTCGCCAACTGTGTGATACCGCACGAATTTATCCTTTTACGCGCTAAAAATACCAATTAAGGGCTAGTTGCAAGACGTTAGGCGACGTAGCCGTAAATGGCCATAAAGTGACAAACGCTGCCACCCAGCACAAAGAGATGCCAGATAGCGTGGTTGTAGGGGATCTGCTTGGCCACATAGAAGATAACCCCGAGACTGTAGATAAGGCCGCCAAGCCCGAGCAGCAACAGCCCCTCACCGGCCAGATGGATGTAGAGCTGGTAGATGACCACCAGCGACAGCCAACCCAGCATCAGGTAGGTAAAGAGCGACAACTTCTTGAAGCGGTTGATAAATACCAGCTTGAACACCACGCCAGCCAGCGCCAGGGCCCAGATCACCACCATCAATCCCTTCGCCAGCGGCGTGTCGAGTGCAACCAGCAGGAAGGGGGTATAGGTGCCGGCAATCAGCAGATAGATGGCGCAGTGATCAAACACCTTGCACCAGCGTCTGGCCCGCCCTTCCGCCATGCTGTGATAGAGGGTCGAGGCGAGATAGAGCAATACCAAACTGCCGCCATAGAGGCTGTAGCTCACCAGCGCCTGCGTACCCTGTCCCCATCCCTTGATGAGCAACAGCACCAGCCCGACAATCCCCAGCAACAATCCCGCACCGTGGCTCAGTCGGTTGGCCAGCTCTTCCCGGGGGGAGTAATCCATCACACCACTCATAACTTTCACTCCGTCATCATTGGCGACACTCTACCCAGCGCCATTTCAGAGTACAAGTGTTCGCTTAAAAAATGGGGTGGCTGTCACCCGCCCCCCTTTGGTGTATGCTCTGCCGCCGATGCCCGACAGAAGCGGCATAGACACCAACACCGGTGACCTGGTCTGGAGAACCTGATGACGTTGACTGAGCTGTTTACACAAGCGGATCCCGCCTTTGGCGAGGCGATGAACACCTTGCTGGAGAGCTTCCACCACTCCGACGACAGTCAGGCCCCCTATCAGCGCGACCAGTTCACCCACCAGCTCGCTCAATCCCGAATGCCTGCGGTCGGTCTCTCCATCGATGAGTATCTGGCGCGGCTGGCTACTCTGGTGCCCGGCGCATCCCATCTCACCTCGCCACGCTACATGGGTCATATGACGGCACCATTGCCGGCCTTCACTGCCGAGCTGTCGCGCCTGCTGGTGATGCTCAACCAGAATCCGATGAAGATGGAGTCCTCCCGCCTGCTCAGCTTTCTGGAGCGGGAGGTGCTGGCCAAGCTGCACCGCCTCATCTATGGCGGGGACGATGCCTTCTACGGCGAGCAGATGCATGCCAAGGATGCCGCCCTCGGCGTCATGACCAGCGGCGGCACCATCGCCAACGTCACGGCACTGTGGCTGGCCCGCAACCGCGCCTGTGGCGACAACCTATTCGCCCTCTATGAGCAGGGCTATCGGGGCGCCGTCATTCTGGGCTCCCGGCTGATGCACTACTCCTTCGACAAGGGGATGGATCTGCTCGGCCTGGGCGCCCGCAGCGTCTGGCGCCTTGAGACCGACGAGCAGAACCGGCTCAGTCTGGCTGCGCTGGAGCAGGCGCTGATCCAGTGCAAAGAGCAGAAATTGAAAGTACTGGCATTGGTCGGCGTGGCGGGCAGTACCGACTTTGGCTCCATCGACCCCCTGCCTGAGCTGGCCGCCATCGCCGAGCGCGAGCAGATCCACTTCCACGTGGATGCCGCCTGGGGCGGCCCGACCCTCTTCTCTCCCCGCTATCAAGGCCTGCTGACCGGCATTGAGCAGGCCGACACCGTCACACTGGATGGTCACAAACAGCTGCTGGTGCCACTCGGTACCGGCATGCTGCTCTGCCGCCAGCCCGACCTGATGATGGCGGTCAAGCGAGAGGCGCCCTACGCCATTCGTGCCACCTCGTTCGATCAGGGCCGCTTTACGCTGGAGGGCACCCGCCCGGCCAATGCCCTCTATCTGGATGCCGCTTTCCAACTCTTCGGCCAGCAAGGCTACGCCGAGCTTATCGAAGCCAACTACGACCGCGCCCGGCTGATGGCAGATCTCATCGAAAGTGACTCCGCCTTCGAGCTGATGTCGGCACCGGTGATGAACCTGCTCTCCTACCGCTGCATTCCACCCCACCTGCAGGGCAAGGTGCTGGATGAAGCGGCCAATGCACAGATCAACGACTTCAACGTGGCACTGCAAAAAGCCCAGCGGGCCGAGGGGCACAGCTTTGTCTCCCGCACCCAGCGGGCGGTGGTACGCTACGGCGCCCAACCGCTCACCCTGCTGCGCGCCGTGCTGCTCAACCCTCTGATTGAAGAGCGCCATATCCGCGACCTGCTGGCCGATCAGCAGCGACTGGGGATCTCGATTGCACGTCAACTGTTTGGCGACAGCGCGGAACCGGCGTAAAAATGAGCGGTCTTATTCATTTGCCGTTGTCCGCCATGCAGGTAGACTGGACGAAATTTGCAGGCCATCTTTGAGGACTAGGCGCCAGACATGAAGCAATTTATTGAATTTATTCCACTTATCGTTTTCTTCGCGGTCTACAAGTTCTACGACATCTACATGGCTACCGGCGCACTGGTGGTGGTCACCGGTCTGCAGCTCGCCTATAGCTGGATCCGCTATCGCAAAGTCGAGAAGATGCAGCTCTTTACCTTCCTGCTGGTCGGCTTCTTCGGCGGCCTCACAGTTTTCTTCCACGATGACACCTTCATCAAGTGGAAAGTGACTGTCATCAACGTGCTGTTCGCACTGGGTCTGCTCATCAGTCGCTACGGCTTTGGCAAGAACCTGATCAAACAGATGCTGGCCAAGGAGCTGCAAGCACCCGATAAGGTCTGGGACACAGTCAATCTCGGCTGGGTCGGCTTCTTTACTGTTTGTGGCCTGCTCAACCTCTACGTGGCGTTCAACATGCCGCAAGAGATGTGGGTCAACTTCAAGGTATTCGGCCTGCTGGGGATGACGCTGGTCTTTACCCTGCTGAGCGGCGTCTATCTCTATCGCCATATCCCTGCCGAGCAGTTGTCCCAGCAAAAAGACGAACCCAAAAAATAACCCTCATCAGAAAAGGATTGTCTCATGTGGTATCTCATCTACTCCGAAGATGTCCCCGATAGCCTGCCACTGCGCAAGCAAGTTCGCCCTGCCCATCTGGCTCGCCTGCAAGCCCTGCAGGATGAGGGTCGGCTGCTGACCGCCGGCCCCAACCCGGCTATCGATGCAGAGGATCCGGCCGATGCAGGCTTTACCGGCAGCACCGTCATCGCCGAGTTTGCCTCGCAGGCGGACGCCCAGGCCTGGGCCGATGCCGATCCCTATGTGGCAGCTGGCGTCTATGCCAAAGTGACCATCAAGCCGTTCAAGAAGGTCTTCTGACCCGAAGCGCATAGCGAAATAAAAAAGGCCGGACTGGAAGTTCACTCCAGTCCGGCCTTTTTGCATCCCGATATCTCGTTTATGCCCTGGCGACAAACCAGGGGTTGAGAATATCCGGCTTGTTATAGCGCAGCGGTGAACCATCGAGTTGGGTGACGCTGCCCCCCGCCCCCTCCAGCACCGCCTGCGCAGCGCCGGTATCCCACTCGCAGGTGGGGGCGAGGCGCGGATAGAGCTCGGCCCCCCCCTCGGCCATGATGCAGAACTTGAGCGAACTGCCCATGGAGACCAGTTCGATCTCACCAAAGGGAGCCAAGAAATCGAGGGTCTCCTGCGACAGGTGGTTGCGACTGCCCACCACTCGCCACGCCTCTCCTTCACGATGAGCCCGGGTCTGGATGGACTCGCGCTTGCCATCGGCGATGCGCCAGGCGCCAACTCCTTTGCCGCCATACCAGAGCTTGTCCAGCACCGGCGCATAAACCAGCCCCCAGCGCGGCGCCCCCTCTTCAATCAGCGCGATATTGACGGTGAACTCGCCGTTGCGGGAGACAAACTCCTTGGTGCCATCGAGGGGATCCACCAGCCAGTAGCGTGACCAGCCGTGGCGCGCCGCCATCACCTCGGGCCCCGACTCCTCGGACAATACAGGGATGTCGGGTGTCAGCCGTGCCAACCCCTGAACGATCACCTCATGAGCCCCCTTGTCAGCCGCGGTCAGCGGGCTCTCGTCGCTCTTGTACTCCACCGCGAAGGGCTGGCTGTAGATGGCCATGATGGCCGCTCCCGCCGCGCGGGCGACAGGTTCAAGTTCGGTGATATCGGGGTGGTACATAACAGGCTCGTCCAGTGAGTGAGAAACCCAGTCTATCGCGTTTGTCATCAACCGCTTATAGCTGATTGCACTGGATTATATTGCCGCTGCTTCTCCTGCCCCTTGCTGCCATCGGCTGGTACCAACAGCACTTCGATACCGGCATTGCGCAGGCCGGAAAGGATATCGGCAGGCACGGCATCGTCGGTGATCAGGGTGTGAATACGCAAGGTATCGATGATCTTGTGCAGACTGCGCCGGCCAAACTTGGTGGAGTCGGTGACCACCACAATCCGCTCGGCCACCTGACACATGCAGCGGTTAAGGCGCGCCTCGTCCTCATGATGGGTGCTGACGCCGCGCTCCAGATCGATGCCATCCACCCCGAGAAACAGCATGTCAAAGTGGTAGTTTTGCAGGGACTGCTCCGCTTGCGCACCGTAGAAGGAGAGCGACTTGCGGCGCAGATGTCCGCCCGTCATCAGCAGCTCCACCCCCTCTGCTTCGAGCAGTTCATTCGCCACATTCATACCGTTGGTCATCACCAGGATCTCCTGATGTCCCTTCAGATGACGCGCCACCTCCAGTGTTGTCGTCCCCGAATCGAGGATAAGGCGACAACCGGAGGGCACCAGGGTCGCCGCCAGCGCACCTATCCGCTGTTTCACCGGGGTATTGAGCACACTCTTGTCGGCAATAGTGCGCTCCGGCACCGTCTGGCCAGGCTCGCACAGCAGGGCGCCGCCATAAGCGCGCACGGCCACCCCCTGCTTCTCCAGAAAGGCCAGATCGTTGCGGATGGTCACGGTAGAGACCTGATAGTGACTCGCCAGCTCGTTGACCTGAACGCTGCCATTGCTGCGCAGCTGCTGAATAATCCGCTCCCGCCGCTCGCTTGTTCCGAGCGCACCTTTTTCGCTTGTTTGCATAGTTCTTCTGCCGGAATGCTGTAGTGAAAGATCGCTTTCACTTCGTTACGTTTGCATATTAACGCTCAGCAAAGGTGCCAAATCAAGCCTTCATTACGCTTTATCACCACGCTCTCCATCTTTACCCATCATCTAGAGCCTTTCGATATCTTTCTTTTTGTGATCCCTTTCAAGATCTGACGACTCTTTTGTTTCGTTTTCTTTTGCTCACCACTACCGTAAAGAAAAGAAATCGAAAGAACCTTTCCATACGCAGCAACCAAGGGACATCAAAATGAAATCCATGCTGGCACTAGTCGAAAGACACAAACAGGGAGAACAGACCGGGATCTACGCCGTCTGCTCCGCTCACCCGCTGGTGCTGGAGGCCGCGCTGCGGCTGGCCGCCGAAGGGGATGAGCTGCTGCTGGTCGAGGCCACATCCAATCAGGTGGATCAGTTTGGCGGCTATACCGGCATGACCCCCGCCGACTTTCGCGATCGCCTCTACGAGCTGGCGGCACAGTGTCACTTTCCGGCGCAGCGCCTCATTCTGGGGGGCGACCATCTGGGCCCCAACCGCTGGCAGGGGGAACCGGCCGAGCAGGCCATGGCCCATGCCAGGGATCTCATCGCCAGCTATGTCGCTGCCGGGTTCAAGAAGATCCACCTCGACTGCAGCATGTCCTGTCAGGGCGATCCCGTTCCCCTGACCGATGAGCTGGTCGCAGAGCGAGCCGCACGGCTGGCGCAGATCGCCGAGCAAACCTGTCTGGCCACTTTTGGCGAGAGCGATCTGGTCTATGTGATTGGCACCGAGGTGCCGGTGCCGGGCGGTGCCCATGAAGATCTTGCCGAGTTGGCGGTCACCACGCCGGAGGCGGCACGCCACACCCTCGAGGCCCATCAACAGGCCTTCAACAAGGCGGGGCTGGCCCATATCTGGCCGAGGGTGATCGGTCTGGTGGTGCAACCCGGCGTCGAGTTTGACCATACCCGCGTCATCGATTACCGGCCCGAAAAAGCGGCCCCTCTTAGCCGGATGATCGAAGCCTATCCCCACATGGTGTTCGAGGCCCACTCCACCGATTACCAGACTCCCGAGGCCTACCGCCAGCTGATACGCGACCACTTTGCCATTCTCAAGGTCGGCCCTGCCCTCACCTTCGCCCTGCGCGAAGCGCTGTTTGCCCTTGCCGCCATCGAGGAGGAGCTGGTGGTGGCCAAGGCCTGTTCAGGTCTGCGCAAGGTGATGGAAGAGACCATGCTGGAGCGCCCCGACTTCTGGCGCAGCCACTATCAGGGCAGTGCCAACGAGTGCCGGCTGGCCCGTGGCTACAGCTATTCGGATCGCATTCGCTACTACTGGCCCGATAGCCGGGTCGATGAGTGCTACGCCAGATTGCTGGCCAATCTGGCGGCGGAGCCCATCCCGCTCCCCCTGCTGAGCCAGCATCTGCCCCTGCAGTATCGCAAGGTGCGTCAGGGCGCGCTCTCGGCCAATCCCCATGACCTCATTCTCGATCAGGTGCAGGAGGTGCTGCGGCACTACGCCAGCGCCTGCACTGCGGCCTCTCGCCGCCATTCCCAGCTCGACCCTGTTGTATAAGGAGTTGCAGACATGATCCTTGGTTATCCAGAAGAGATGTTGCGCAGTGCCAATGGCCTGGCGACTGCCCGTGAAATTCGCCAGCAACCTGCCACCTGGCGCGAGACCCTCGCCATGGTCGAGGAGTGCCGTCCTGCACTGACCCGTTTTCTGACCCCCCTGCTCGCCCGGCAAGCGCTGCGCATCATCCTGACCGGGGCTGGCACCTCCGCCTTTGCCGGTCGGGCGCTCGCCCCCTATCTCTCGGCCCACCTGCATGCCCGGGTCGAGGCGATCGCCACCACGGATATCGTCACCGATCCGGCCGAGTATCTGGCCGAAGATTGCCCGACCCTGCTTATCTCCTTTGCCCGCTCCGGCAATAGCCCCGAGAGCGTGGCGGCGGTCGAACTGGCCAGCCAGCTGCTCAGCCACTGCCACCATCTGGTGCTGACCTGCAACGGTGAAGGGGCGCTCTATCGCCGCTGTCAGCAAGATGCCCACTCTCTGGCCCTGCTGATGCCGCCCCAGACCAATGATCGCAGCTTCGCCATGACCAGCAGCCTCACCAGCATGATGCTGAGCTGTCTGGCTCTCTTTCTGCCAGAGCGGTTCAACCGCCAGAGCTGCGAGCTGCTGGTCACCAACAGTGACGCCATTCTGGAGCAGGTCGTGCAGCGCGTACCGGCCTGGAACGAGCCGTTGCCCGAGCGGGTCATCTATCTTGGCAGCGGCAGTCTGCAAGGGGTGGCGCAGGAGGCGGCACTCAAACTGCTGGAGCTGACCGCCGGCCGTCTGGTCGCCATGTTCGACTCCCCTACCGGTTTTCGCCACGGCCCAAAATCAGTCGTCAACGAGCAGACGCTCATCGTGTTGCTCATCTCCAACGACCCTTACACCCGGCAATACGATCTGGATCTGCTGCGCGAGCTGCGAAGCGATGGCAAGGCCGCCCGGGTGGTCGCCATCGCCGACCAGCACCATTCCGCCATCGAGGAGGGGGAGCACATCTATCTGCCCGCCACCCTGCATGGCGACGATGCCCAGCTCGCCTTCTGCTACCTGCTCTATGCCCAGTACTACGCCTTCCATACCTCGCTGGGACTGGGGATCAGCCCGGACAATCCCTGCCCCACCGGTCAGGTCAACCGGGTCGTACAGGGGGTCAATATCTACCCGTTCCACCAAGAAGGAGTGTTGTGATGCCCAATATCGTATTGAGCCGGATCGATGAGCGCCTGATCCACGGTCAGGTCGGTGTCCAGTGGGTCGGCTTTGCCGGTGCCAATCTGGTGCTGGTCGCCAACGACGAAGTGGCAGAGGACCCCATCCAGCAGAACCTGATGGAGATGGTGCTGGCCGAAGGTATTGCGGTGCGGTTCTGGCCGCTCCAGAAGGTGATCGACAACATCCACAAGGCGGCAGATCGCCAGAAGATCCTGCTGGTCTGCAAAAACCCGACCGATTTCAACACCCTGGTTCAGGGAGGTGTCCCCATCTCCCGGATCAACGTCGGCAACATGCATTACGCCGACGGCAAGCGTCAAATCCACAAGACCGTATCCGTGGACGAACAGGACATCACCGCATTTCGCGCCCTGCGGGACGCCCGTGTCGAGTGCTATGTCCAGGGCGTGCCGACAGAACCGGCACAGGACATTTTCAATTTGCTCTGATTAAGGACAATTGTGATGGAAATCAGTTTGTTACAAGGTCTGCTGCTTGGCATCCTGGCGTTTTTCGCCGGACTCGACCTGTTCAACGGTCTGACCCACTTCCACCGTCCCGTGGTACTGGGGCCGCTGGTTGGCCTCATCCTCGGCGACCTGCCCACCGGCATTCTGGTGGGCGGCACCCTGGAGCTGGTCTGGATGGGACTGGCCCCGCTGGCGGGGGCGCAACCGCCCAACGTCATTATCGGCACCATAGTCGGCGCCACCTTCGCCATCACCACCGGAGTCAAACCGGATGTGGCGGTCGGGGTTGCCGTTCCCTTCGCCGTTGCCGTGCAGATGGGGATCACTTTCCTCTTCTCGGTGATGTCGGGGGTGATGTCCCGCTGCGATCGCATGGCCGAAGCGGCTGACGTGCGCGGTATCGAGCGGGTCAACTACCTGGCGCTGCTTGCGCTGGGCACCTTCTATTTCCTCTGTGCCTTCCTGCCCACCTACTTCGGGGCCGAACATGCCAAGGCAGCCATCGACGTGCTACCTGCACGCCTCATCGACGGCCTCGGCGTTGCTGGCGGCATCATGCCCGCCATCGGTTTTGCCGTGCTGCTCAAGATCATGATGAAGAACGTCTATATCCCCTACTTCATCCTCGGTTTCGTCGCTGCCGCCTGGCTCCAGTTGCCGGTACTGGCCATCGCCGCCGCCGCGCTGGCCATGGCCCTGATCGACTTCATGCGCACCACCACCCCGCAAGCTCGTCCTGTTCAGGAGGAAACCGAAGATGGCATCTAACAACACTGCTGCGCGGATCATCTCCAGCGCCGAACCGCACAATACCCGGCCACAATCCGACGACACCTATGAAGATCAGCAGCTTGGCGCCGAGTTGACCAAGCAGGATATCAACCGCTTCGCCTGGCGCTCCCTGCTGCTGCAGGCCTCCTTCAACTACGAGCGGATGCAGGCCTCCGGCTGGCTCTATGGCCTGCTGCCGGCACTGCAGAAGATCCACACTAATCCGCGGGATCTCTCCCGGGCCATGAAAGGGCACATGGGTTTCTTCAACACCCACCCCTTCTTGGTCACCTTCGTGATGGGGATCGTGCTGGCGATGGAGCGCTCCAAACAGAACGTCAACAGCATCCAGAGCACCAAGATTGCCGTCGGTGCACCGCTTGGCGGGATTGGCGATGCCATGTTCTGGCTCACCCTGCTCCCCATCTGTGGCGGCATAGGGGCAGATCTGGCACTGCAAGGCTCCATCATGGGTGCCGTGGTCTTCTTCCTGCTGTTCAACGTGGTCCACTTCGGCCTGCGTTTTGGTCTGGCGCACTACGCCTACCGCATGGGGGTAGCGGCCATTCCGGTCATTAAGGCCAATACCCGCAAGGTGGGCCATGCCGCCTCCATCGTCGGTATGACGGTGATCGGCGCGCTGGTCGCCACCTATGTGCGCCTTGGCACCACGCTGGAAATTACTGCTGGTGATGCAGTCGTCAAACTGCAGGCTGATGTGCTCGACAAGCTGATGCCCGCCTTCCTGCCGCTGCTCTACACCCTGGCGATGTACGCCCTGATCCGCAAAGGCTGGAGCCCGCTGCGCCTCATCGTCATCACAGTGGTACTCGGTATCGTCGGCAAGTTCGCCGGTTTCCTCTAATCCGGAGCCGGCAGTAAGCCGGCCCCCTTTGCAGTAAAGGAACAGACTATGTTGGGCATCATCATTTGTGGTCATGGCGGTTTCGCCAGCGGTCTGGAGCGCGCCATGCTGCAGATCCTCGGCGAACAGGAAGCGGTTATCGCCATCGACTTTCCCGAGAGCTCCACCACCGCCCTGCTGCAGGCACAGTGCGAAGCGGCGCTGACTGAGGTCGACAAGGGGGATGGCGTGGTCTTCCTGACTGACCTGCTCGGTGGCACCCCGTTTCGGGTCGCCTCTACCCTCTCACTGCACCAGCCAGAGCGGGAGGTTATTACCGGTACCAACCTGCAACTGCTGCTGGAGATGGTGCTGGAGCGCGATGGCCTCAGCGCCCGTGAATTCCGCCGGCAGGCCCTTGATTGCGGCCACCGGGGGCTCACCTCGCTGGCAGATGAGATGGGTAAAGAACGTCAGGCAGATGCCGCTCTCGTCGAGGAGGGTATTTAAATGACCTCACGGATCCGTGCCCGTCGCCTGCTGACCGAACAGGGTTGGCTGGAACATCAGGAGCTCACCCATGAAGGCGGCATCATCACCGCCATCGCCCCCATCACGGATGGCGATCCGGCACGGGATGTCGAGCTGCTGGTGCCCGCGCTGATCGATGGTCATGTCCACGGCGGTGCCGGCGTCGATGTCATGGATAGCGATGGCAATGCCTTGGCTACCTTGTCGATGGCCAAGGCGGCAGAAGGGGTCGGCGCTTTTCTTGCCACCACGGTCACCGCCCCACTCCCCGAGATAGAGCAAGCCCTTGCCCGCATTGCCGATGGCGTTGCCCGCGGCATGCCGGGCGCCGAGCTGCTCGGCTGCTATCTGGAAGGGCCCTACTTCACGCCGGACAACAAGGGCGCCCACGATCAGGCGCTGTTTCGGGAGCTGGATATTGCCGAACTGACCCACCTGCAACAGCTCGCGCGCGGCAGCCTGAAGGTGGTCGCGCTGGCATCGGAAAAGCCCAACGCCATCGCGGCCATTCACCATCTTGCCGCAAACGGCGTGCGGGTGATGCTGGGCCACTCGGCGGCGGATCACGACACCACCATGGCGGCGCTGGCAGCGGGCGCCTCCGGGCTGGTGCACTGCTTCAACGGCATGCGCGGCCTGCACCACCGCGAACCCGGCATGGTCGGTGCGGGTCTTGTCCATCCCGCAGCCTGGCTGGAGCTGATCGCCGATGGCCATCATCTCCACCCGAGCGTGCTCAAGCTCTGTCACTGCTGCACCGGCCAGCGCCTGCTCTTGGTCACCGATGCGATGCGCGCCGCCGGTATGCCAGACGGTCACTATCTGCTTGGCAACTATCGGGTCGAGATGAAAAACGGCGTGGTACGCACCGAAACCGGCGGTCTGGCGGGCAGCACCCTCACCCTGCTTGGCGCCGTACGCAACATGGTGCAGCTGGCGGATGTGCCGCTCGATGAAGCCATCGCAATGGCCTCGCTGGCACCAGCAAAGATGCTCGGCATTGCCGATCGTCTCGGTTCACTGGCGGTTGGCAAACAGGCCAACCTGCTCGCCCTCACCGCTGAACTCAATCAACAACACATCTGGGTGGCTGGCAGGGAGATAAACCCGACCCAGCTCTCCTCCCTTTTCTCAGGATCTCGCGTCAATCAGGACGCTCAGGAGTCACTATGTATCTGATCTCTTCCCATGAAATGCTCAAAGATGCCCAGCGCCGCGGTTATGCGGTACCGGCTTTCAACATCCACAACCTGGAAACCGTGCAGGTGGTGGCTCGCACCGCCGCTCGCATGCGCTCTCCGGTGATCCTGGCTGGCACCCCGGGCACCTATCGCCATGCCGGGGTCGAGTATCTGGTCTCCATCTGTCAGGCCGCCGCCCATGAATATCGCATCCCGCTGGTGCTGCATCTGGATCACCACGAAGACGAGCAAGACATCCACTACAAGGTCGAAGCGGGTATTCGCTCCGCCATGATCGATGCCTCGCACTTTCCGTTTGAAGAGAACATCGAGAAGGTGCGCAGCGTGGTGACCTTCTGCCACCGCATGGGCGCCAGCGTCGAAGCGGAGCTGGGTCAGCTGGGCGGTCAGGAGGATGACCTCATCGTCGATGCCGCTCATGCCAAATTTACCGACCCGCTCAAGGCGGCCGAGTTTGTCCGCCGTACCGGTATCGACTCGCTGGCGGTGGCCATCGGCACCGCCCACGGCCTCTACAAGGAAGAGCCACGTCTGGACTTCGCCCGCCTCGCCGCCATTCGCGAGCAGGTGGATATTCCGCTGGTGCTGCACGGCGCCTCAGGCGTACCGGAAGCCGATGTGCGCCGCTGTATCGAGCTCGGGATCTGCAAGGTCAACGTTGCGACCGAACTGAAGATCGCCTTCGCCGATGCGATGAAAGCCTTCCTTGGCTCTCATCCGGATGCCAGCGACCCGCGCCAGTATCTGGTGCCCGCCATGGCCGCCATGGAGGAAGTCGTCGAGGCGAAAATCCGTATGTGCATGAGCAATAACAAGATTTGATAACAATAAAATTACGGTAACAGGTCTGGGAGATAATAATGATGGCTCGCGCATCCTTGCGAAATAAGGTATGGGAATTTGCCCAGAGTTTGGGGAAAACATTTATGTTTCCCGTCTCTCTGATGGCATTCATGGGATTACTGCTGGGGGTGGGATCATCCATAACCAGCCCCTCCACCATAGATAATTTTCCTTTTCTTGGTGGCGAATATACCCAGCTAGTCTTCAATCTGGTGGCAACCGTAGGCAGCTTCGGCTTTACCTATCTGCCCATCATGTTTGCCATCGGTATTCCGATGGGATTGACCGAAAAGAACAAGGGTGTTGCGGCCTATTCCGGTTTCGTCGGCTATATGGCGATGAACATCGGGATCAATTTCTATCTTGCCAGTACCAATCAACTGGCTTCGCCGGAAAATATCAAACTGGCGGGGCAAGCCATGGTGATGGGGGTTCAGACCCTCTCCATGGGGGTGCTGGGTGGCATAGTGTCGGGGATCGTGACCTACTTCATCCATCGCCGTTTCTATAACCTCAAACTGCACGACGCCTTCTCGTTCTTCAGCGGCTTGCGCTCCGTGCCCATCATCACCGTGCTGGTCATGTCGCTGATCGGTCTCGCCATGCCGCTCTTCTGGCACTATGTGGCGCTCGGTATTACTGCGGTCGGCAACATGATCATCTCTGCCGGCTCTTTTGGTGCCTTCCTCTACGGAGTGGCCATCAACCTGCTCAAACCGCTCGGTCTGCACCACATCATGCTGGCCATGGTGCGCTTTACCCCGGCAGGCGGTACCGAGCTGGTCAATGGCGAAACCATTTCCGGCGCGCTCAATATCTTCTTCGCCCAATTGAAAGCGGGTGAACCCATCAGCCCGGCAGCAACCGCCTTCCTGTCGCAAGGGTTTATGCCGACCTTTATATTCGGTCTGCCTGCTGCAGCGTTGGCCATGTATATGGCAGCCACGCCCGGCAATCGAACCAGAATCAAGAGCCTGATTATCTCCGGGGTACTGGTCTCTATCGTGACCGGTATTTCCGAGCCCATCGAATTCCTGTTCCTGTTTGTCGCGCCGGTACTCTATCTGTTCCATGTCTTTATGACCGGCGCCGCGCTCTTTGTGGTGGCCATGTGTGGCGTCACCATCGGCAATACCGATGGCAGTGCACTCGACCTGCTTATTTTCGGCATCATGCAGGGCTGGCAAACCAAGTGGTATCTAATAATTCCCATTGGCCTTATCTGGTCTGCCATCTATTTCACCGTCTTCTACTGGTACATCAAGAAATATGACATCAAGACCCCCGGCAGGGATGAGGTCGATGATATCCAGATTGCGAAACACGACCCGGCCGTGATCCTGAGTGCCCTCGGTGGCAAGGAGAATATCGTCAGCCTGGACAACTGCGTCACACGGCTGAGACTGGTGGTACACGATATGGGCAAGCTGCAGGAGAAGATCCTGAAACAGGCTGGCGCCCTCTCCGTCGTCAAGATCGACGAGCACAGCGTGCAGGTCATCATTGGCGCTCAGGTTCAAACCGTGAAGGATAATCTCGATGCTCTCCTGTAAAGATCGGGAGGCCCTGCGCCTCCCAACCCCCTCTGCCGACTTGCAACCCTCCCGTTTCGACGAGTTGGCAGATCGCATCAGCGACAAATGCCGCAAGTGGGATATGAAAGTGATCGAGAGCCGCTTTGGCCCCGTTCCCGCCGACAGCATTCCCATGTGGATTGCCGATATGGATTTCAAATCACCGCCGGCTGTGGCTCGCAAGTTCAGCGAAATCATCAGCTGGGGCACCTTCAGCTACACCCACTGCATCGATGATTTCTACGAGGCGGTCATCAACTTCCAGGCCCGCCACCACAAGGTCGCGGTGGAGCGGGAGTGGATCACCCTCTCCTATGGCACCGTCTCTACCCTGCATTACACGGTGCAGGCATTCTGCCAGCCGGGTGACAGCATCATCATGAACACCCCTGTCTATGATCCCTTTGCCAAGGCGGCCGAAAGGCAGGGGGTCAAGGTTGTAGCCAACCCGTTAGCCCTGAGCAAGGGGCGATACCGGATCGATCTGGCGAAGCTGGAGGAGCAGATCATTGGCAACAAGCCCAAAATCTATTTTCTCTGCTCGCCCCACAACCCGTCGGGCAGGATCTGGAGTCAGGCCGAACTGGAAGCCGTTGCCGACATCTGCCTGCGCCATCAGGTGTTGATGATGGTCGATGAAGTGCATGCCGAGCACATCATCCATGGCGAATTCATCTCATTTCTGGCACTGGAGGAGCGTTACCGCAACAACATGATGCTGATGAGCTCGCCCAACAAGGCATTCAATCTGGGCGGATTGAAAACCTCCTACAGCATCATTCCAAATCCGCAGATCAGAAGTCGGTTCAGAGCTCGCCTTGAGCAGAACTCCATCACCTCTCCCAACGTGTTCGGGCTTTGGGGAATTATCACCGCCTATAACGAGTGCGATGAGTGGCTGGCTGACTTGAATCTCTATCTGAGAGAGAACTACACCCTGCTGGCGCGCTACTTCAGGGAGAACCTGCCCGACTTCCAAGTCATGCCGATGGATGCCTCCTATCTGGTCTGGGTCAATACCAAAGGGAGCGGAATGAGCGCAAGCGAGGTGACCCGCAGGTGGGCAGTCGAAGCGGGGGTCATCATCGAAGATGGCTCCCACTACGTCAGCGATGGCGAAGAGTATGTGCGGATCAACATAGGCACCTCCCGCCAGCTGCTCGGTGAGGCGCTGCAGCGTCTGGGAAGATGGGCACAGCAGCAGGTCTGACGGCTGTCGATATTCCCATCGGCAGAAACAACAAAAGGGACGCCATGGCGTCCCTTTTGTTTCATATGGCCACTGTGCGTTGCCAGTGCCCGAACCATCAGATCCCCTGACGGGCTTCCTGCATCAGCAGGCGCATATCGCTGACCGCCTTGGCCAGACCATCGAAGGCGGCGCGGCCGATAATGGCGTGGCCGATGTTGAGCTCATAGAGCTCGGGGATGGCGGCGATGGCCTTGACGTTGTGGTAGTGCAGACCGTGGCCGGCATTGACCTTGAGCCCCTTGCCAGCGGCATAGGAGGCACCGGCGGCGATGCGCTTGAACTCGGCGTTGCGCTCGGCATCGGTAGTTGCATCGGCGTAACGGCCAGTGTGGATCTCGATAAAGGGAGCACCACTCTCGGCAGCCGCATCGATCTGGATGGGATCGGCGTCGATAAAGAGGGATACCTGGGCACCCACAGCAGAGAGACGGGCAACGGCATCAGTCACCTTGTCCAGCTGACCGGCCACGTCCAGACCGCCCTCGGTGGTCACTTCGGTGCGCTTCTCCGGCACCAGACAGACGAAGTGAGGCTTGATGCGGCAGGCGATGCCGATCATCTCTTCGGTCACCGCCATCTCCAGGTTCATTCTGGTCTGGATAGTCTGGCGCAGGATCTCCACATCGCGGTCGGTGATATGGCGGCGATCTTCTCGCAGATGCACGGTAATGCCATCGGCCCCGGCCTGTTCGGCCACGAAGGCGGCCTGTACCGGATCCGGATACTGGGTGCCCCGGGCGTTGCGCAGGGTGGCGATATGGTCGATGTTCACACCCAGATAGATTTCACTCATTGAGAACTCCTTGAAAGGCTTCATCTGTTGACTGCGCGGTCAGCGAATCCCCCCGCGCCAATATCCGTATGTCTGTAATCTGTGTCAGCCTTGGATGCTGGCTTTGCGTTTTAAAAACAGCTCCCGGCTCTTTAGCTGGCGCTTGCCCAGATAGGGTTGCAAGGCCAATCGGCTGAAACGTTTGGCCGCCTGCAGCAAGGGAGGGGTATCGAAACGTCCCTCGGCAAAGGCGAGCAGGTGGGCACCGAGAAACAGGGTACGGGGATCCGGCGCCCGCTCGCAAGCAACAAAGCCCAATTCACGCTCAAAGCCATAGAGCAAGGTCGGTTCGATGGGCGACTCGTCGTCCGCCGTGTATTCGAAATCGACTGCATAGCCGAGCGCCTGCAGCAGCAGAAACTCGAAGCGGCGCAGCGGCAGCTCCGGCGTCTCGCCGTCAGCCAGCGCCATGATGGCACGGGCATAGGCATCGAACACCTCGGGGAACGGGGTGTGCGCTTCCAGCAGGTAGTAGACCAGCTCGTTGAGATAGAGGCCGTAGAAGAGGCGATCACTGCCGAGACGCAGGGAGTGGTCGGGGCATTCAACCTGGGTAAGGTTCTTGAGATCCCCCTTGCCGCGCCAGGCGATGGTCAGCAGGGTAAAGGGTTGCAGCAGCCCCTTGAGAGGGGAGCGTGGCCCGCGAGAACCGCGAGCCACCAGGGTAAAGCGGCCACTATCCTGGGTGAATACCTCGACCAGCTGGCTGGTCTCACGATAGGGCCGGCTATGGATGACGAAAGCCGGGGTCAGCAATCAGTCAGCGCCACTTAATCGTCACCGTAGCCAAGACTGCGCAGGGCGCGCTCGTCATCGGCCCAGCCTGACTTGACCTTGACCCACAGCTCGAGGTGCACCTTGTTCTGGAACAGCCGTTCCATATCGAGGCGCGCTTCGGTACCGATGGTCTTGATCTTCTCACCCTTGTTGCCGATGACCATCTTCTTCTGGCCATCTCGCTCGACCAGAATGAGGCCGTGGATGTGATAGATACCGCTCTCTTCCACCTTGAAGCGCTCGATCTCCACCGTCACCGAGTAGGGCAGCTCTTCACCGGTGAAGCGCATCAGCTTCTCGCGGATGATCTCGGAGGCCATGAAACGGGAGGAGCGATCGGTCACGTAGTCTTCCGGGAAGAAGTGGACGTTTTCCGGCAGCAACGGCTTGGCCCACTCGCGGATCTTCTCCACGTTGGTTCCCTTCTGGGCACTGATGGGCAGGATATGGGCGAAGTTCATCTGCTGGCCCAGCCACTCGAGGTGGGGAAGCAGCTCCTCCTTCTCCTTGACGTTGTCGATCTTGTTGACCGCCAGCACCACGGGGCACTTGAGATTGCGCAACTTGCCCAGCACCATCTCGTCATCTTTGGTCCAGTGGGTGCCATCCACCATGAATACCACCATGGCCACGTCCCCCAGCGAACTGGTGGCGGCGCGGTTCATCAGTCGGTTGATGGCCCGTTTCTCTTCAATGTGCAGACCCGGGGTATCGACATAGATGGTCTGGTAGTTATCCTCGGTGTCGATCCCCAGGATCCGGTGACGGGTGGTCTGGGGTTTTTTCGAGGTGATGCTGACCTTCTGGCCAAGCAGCTTGTTGAGCAGGGTGGACTTGCCCACGTTGGGGCGGCCCACGATGGCGACAAAGCCGCAGTAGGTTGTATCTGTCATGACAGTTTTTCCAATGCTTGCTGCGCCGCGGCCTGTTCGGCCTTGCGGCGGCTGGTGCCGACCCCTTTGATCGGACCATCCAGACCTTCCACGTCACACTGGACGGTGAACTCCTGGTTGTGGGCTTCGCCCTTGACGTTGGTCACTGTATAGGTCGGCAGGGATTTGCGGCTTCCCTGCAGAATTTCTTGCAGACGGGTCTTGGGATCCTTCTGCTCGATGCCCGGCTTGATCTCCTCCAGACGGCTGGTGTACCAGCCCAGCAGCAGAGTGCGCACTGTCTCGAGGTCACTGTCCAGATAGACGGCGCCAATCACCGCCTCGACCGTGTCGGCCAGGATCGACTCACGGCGAAAACCACCGCTTTTCAGCTCGCCCGGCCCCAGGATCAGGTGATCCCCGAGGTCAAACTCGCGGCCCAGCTCGGCCAGGGTCTTTTCGCGCACCAGAGTGGCGCGCATCCGGCTGAGATCCCCTTCCGCCGCTTGCGGGAAGCGGTGGAAGAGATCGTCGGCGATCACCAGACTCAAAATCGAGTCACCCAAAAACTCCAGTCGCTCATTGTGACGGGAGCCGGCGCTGCGGTGAGTCAGCGCCCGGGTCAGCAGTTCCAGATCCTGAAAGACGTGTCCGAGACGGGACTGCAGTCTGTTCATCTTGATATTCATTTACTTGATTCCGCCAATGCGGTTGAAGCGCACCCCTGTCGGTACCCAGCTTGGCAGCAGGGAGCCCTCTTCGCGCTCGAATTCAAAACTTATCCAGATAGCGACCGCCTTGCCGACCAGGTTCTGCTCGGGCACAAAGCCCCAGAAACGGCTGTCGGTACTGTTGTCACGGTTGTCGCCCATCACGAAATATTGCCCTTCCGGTACTACCCACTCGTCGGGATAGGTGCCGGGTTGACGATAGTAACGGCCAACCATATCGGGCATCAGCGGGTTGCGCAGGGTCTCGTGGGAGACATCGCCCAGCTGCTCGGTATAGCGGTCAAGGGGGATCCCCATCTGGGTAAATTCGCCTCTTTGTTCAAACTTGACATCGAGCTTCTGGAAGCCCGGGCACGTTTTCCCCTCCTGCTCCTCGCACTTGGGCCGGATCATCAGCTCCTTGTTGCGATAGATGACCCGATCCCCCGGCATGCCGACCACCCGCTTGATGTAGTCAACGCGCGGTTCAAGGGGATACTTGAACACCACCACGTCGCCACGCTTGGGCTCGCCAGTCTCGAGGAACTTGGTGTTGGTCACCGGGTCCCGCAGACCATAGGCAAATTTTTCCACCAGGATGAAGTCGCCCACCAGCAGGGTGGGCATCATGGAACCTGACGGGATCTGGAACGGTTCAAAAATGAACGAACGCAGGATCAGCACAAAGGTGATGACCGGGAAGACCCCGGCGGTCTGCTCAATCCAGACCGGCACGGGGGCGACCTTGGCCAGGGTCTTCTCATCCAGGTGGGCACCGCCATGGGCACGAGCCACGGCAATCTTGGCGGCGCGCTGCTTGGACCAAATCATCTTGTCCAGACACCAGATAACACCGGTGATCGCGCAGACCACCACCAGGATCAGGGAAAACGTGCTTGCCATCTATTAATCCTTTCCGACGTGGAGAATCGCGAGGAAGGCTTCCTGCGGCACGTCGACACGGCCGAGGGACTTCATCCGCTTCTTACCTTCTTTCTGCTTGTTCAGCAGTTTCTTCTTACGACTCACATCACCACCGTAGCACTTGGCGGTTACGTCTTTACGCAGAGCCTTGACGGTGCTGCGTGCGATGATCTGGTTGCCGATGGCCGCCTGAATGGCGATATCGAACATCTGGCGCGGGATCAGCTCGCGCATCTTCTCCACCACCTGACGACCGCGATACTGGGCGTTGTCCTTGTGGGTGATGATGGCCAGGGCATCGACGCGCTCACCGTTGATCATGATGTCCAGACGGACCATGTCGGAGGTTTCGAAACGCTTGAAGCCATAGTCCAGCGAGGCGTAACCACGACTGGTGGATTTCAGACGGTCGAAGAAGTCGAGCACCACTTCCGCCATCGGGATTTCATAGGTCAGTGCCACCTGCTTGCCGTGATAGACCATGTTGGTCTGCACGCCACGCTTCTCGATACAGAGGGTGATCACGTTGCCCATGTACTCCTGCGGCAGCAGGATGTGGCACTCGGCGATCGGCTCGCGCATCTCCTTGATGCTGGTGATGGCGGGCATCTGGGCCGGGCTGTCGATGTGGATGGTGGAACCGTCGGTCAGCTCGATCTCGTACACTACGGTCGGCGCCGTGGTGATCAGATCCAGATCGTATTCACGCTCCAGACGCTCCTGAATGATCTCCATGTGCAGCATGCCGAGGAAGCCACAACGGAAGCCGAAGCCCAGCGCCGTGGAACTCTCCGGTTCGAAGAACAGGGAGGCATCGTTCAGGGAGAGCTTGTCGAGGGCGTCACGGAACGACTCGTAGTCATCGCTGGAGATGGGGAACAGACCCGCATAAACCTGCGGCTTCACCTTCTTGAAGCCAGCCAGCGCCTTGTCGGCACCGTTCTTGGCCTGAGTCAGGGTATCGCCCACCGGTGCACCGTGGATGTCCTTGATACCGCAGACAACCCAACCTACCTCGCCACATCCCAGCCCCTGGGTATCCACCTGCTTGGGCGTGAAGATACCGATACGATCGACACCCCACACCTGACCGGTGCTCATCACCTTGATCTTGTCGTTCTTCTTCAGGGAACCGTTCTTGATCCGCACCAAAGAGACAACGCCCAGATAGGAGTCGAACCAGGAGTCGATGATCAGCGCCTGCAGCGGGGCATCTGGGTCACCTTCCGGCGCAGGGATCTTGGCGACGATCTCTTCCAGCACCAGATCAACACCCAGGCCGGTCTTGGCGGAGCAGCGCACCGCATCGACCGCGTCGATACCGACGATGTCTTCGATCTCCTCGGCAACCCGCTCGGGTTCTGCAGCCGGCAGGTCAATCTTGTTCAGCACCGGCACCACTTCCAGATCCATTTCCATGGCGGTATAGCAGTTGGCCAGAGTCTGTGCCTCAACCCCCTGGCCGGCATCCACCACCAGCAGCGCCCCTTCACAGGCCGCCAAAGAGCGGGAGACCTCGTAGGAGAAATCCACGTGGCCCGGGGTGTCGATAAAGTTCAGCTGGTAGGTGTTACCGTCTTGTGCCTGGTAGTTCAGGGTCACACTCTGTGCTTTGATGGTAATGCCGCGCTCGCGCTCCAGATCCATGGAGTCAAGCACCTGAGCCTGCATCTCGCGGTCGGACAAGCCACCGCAAGTCTGGATCAGACGGTCCGACAGGGTCGATTTACCGTGGTCGATGTGCGCAATAATCGAAAAGTTACGAATGTGTTTCATCGAGCAAGAGTCACTCAAAATTAGTTAAGGTCAGTTATGGAGGCGCGATTTTACTGGATAACCCGGCTGACGGCCATTCTTTAGTCGCCAGCGCCAGTGAAATAGCGCCTGTTCAGTCAGGGGAGGATGCGGACAGGGACGACCACGCCGAGCATCTGCGGGCCGTAGCGCCCCTGATCCAGGCGGTTGGAAAAGTAACGAACCAGTAAAAAGCCCAGCACGCCCCCAAGCAGGCAGCAGAGAATGGTGATCCCCTCCCCCCCCGAGAGCAGCGGTGCCAGCCAGAGCTGCCCCAGCAAGGCGCCAGCAAGCAGGCAAAACAGCGGCAACACATAGACCAGCGCCGCCCCGCGCAGCAGACTCTCTTGCGGGATACCGAGCCTCACTTGCTGGCCAACCCGCACCTCGGCGGTGAGCCTGACCCGCAAGCGGGGAGCTTTCAGGGGAAACGCCTTGGCCACGGTGCCGGTACCGCAGTTGGACTGCTGCTGACAACCACTACAGGCGGAGCGACGCTCGCACTCCACCCAGGCATGGTCACCCTCAATGGCCACCACGGTCGCCAGCTCTTCACTCATCTCATTCACGGCAACACCTCGGGTTCACACAATCAGGGGATCTGACCACGACTCGCCACGCTCGGCAAGCGGGGAAGAACCCCGCATCCCCCGTTACTGCACCGCTTCGTTGCGGGCCAGCGGCTGGACCGACTCGGCGATGCGCTTGGCGGTCTCGGCAGGCACCTCGCCGACCACGGTGATCTCGACCCCCACCTCGTTGACATAGCTCACCAGCGAGGTCGCCCCCTGGCGGATCAGCTGCTGGCGCACCGCCTGCTTGGGATCGACCCGGGAGACATAGACCGAGAGATCCACCAGCCCGTCGGAGAGCATCATGTAATCCACCGGCATACTGGTGGTCACCAGCTGGTGCCGGTCTTGCGACAGCACCTTGAAGCCATCGGGCAACCAGGTGATCTGCCAGTTCAACTGCTGTTGCGGTGCTGGATAGGCATCCTCCAGTGCAAGCGCTGGAGGCTGCTTGCTGTTTGCCAGCCTAACCAACCAGGGGGACGGTTTCTGTTGCAATTGCAAATCAACTCCCAGCACCTGCTCCACCAAACTGCCCTCCCGCTCCACCATATCGACTCGCAGCAACAGGTGACTACGCTCGTCAATCCAGAGCACAAAACCATATTTGTCAGCTTCCTTGGGCACTAATCTGACGACTTGAGTGACCTCGCCAGCCACCCGGCTACGGCCAGCCAGCACAGGATCATAACTCCCCAGCACCTGTGCCAGCGGCATCTTTACGAGGGTCGACCAGATACCGGGGAAGCGGGCATCCTTCAGGGTGTAGGGATCGTGGCTGTTTTCAAAGAAGGTGTATTCGTTCTGGCGCTGGAGATACTCGATCGCCTTGCCGTCGAGGTAACTGAGGTGGGCCACTTCCTTGCCGTTGATCACGGCATGGCTGATCCGGATCGGCTCAAGACGCCCCTGACGGGCCTTGACCATAGACAACTCGAAATTCTGTTGCTGCACGGCACTCTGCATCTGCTGCAACAAGGCCTCGGCCGACTTGTCGTCGGCCGAGGCCTTGGCGCTGATCAGCAGGAGAGAGGCCAGCAAAATACGGCTGTACTGGCGCACGTTTATATCCCTGACAACTCGTTATTGTTGGATCTGTCTGTCTTGCAACAGGCGCTGCTGTAACTGGTGATCTCGCAGGAAGGCGTTGATACGTTCACGCTGCTCCTGCATCTGCTGTTCGGTCATTCCCTGTTGTGGCCGAACGCGGTTACCCTCTTGCGGATAGTGGACGCTCACTGGCGCAGCACTGCCACCGATAGGTATGGTATTGAGCACAGGGTTGTTCGGTACGCCGTCCTGACCCTGGTACTGTTGCACCCCGAAAATCACGGCCGCGGCCACAGAGGCTGCGATGGCATATTGTCCCAGCTGCTGGCCGACCCGACGAAACAGGGGCACCACATTGTTGGAATCTGTCTTGATCGGTGCAACGACCGGTTGTACCACCGACGCAGTCTCAACCGGCTTGGGTGCCAGTATGGTGGGCTCATCTTCCAGTGCAGCCATGATGCTGTCACTGAGATCCAGTTGCAGATTGACCGGCAGGTCACCCCGCATGGCATCGCCGATCAGGTGGTAACGACCCCAGGTAGCTTGCAAGTCGGAGTCCATCTCCAGCTCGTTCAGTACCTCTGCGTCACTCAGGTCACCATCCATCAGGGCAGAGATTTGCTCTTTATTTGCCATAAGTTAACCCGTCTTTCCCCAGTTAATTCTCGATCAGAGGTTGCAGCTTTTTATCGATTGCTTCCCTCGCCCGGAAGATACGGGATCTGACCGTACCCACAGGGCAATCCATGATTTCGGCAATCTCTTCATAGCTCAGCCCTTCCAGTTCGCGAAGGGTGATCGCTGTCCTCAGGTCTTCCGGCAATGCCTCTATGGCTGAAAACACGGTGCGTTTGATCTCGTCAGTCAGCGCCAGGTTTTCGGGGGTTGAGACCTCTTGCAAGGCTTCACCACCGCCATAAGACTCCGCTTCGTCAGCCTCCACATCACTGCTGGGCGGCCTGCGCCCCTGGGAGGTCAGATAATTCTTCGCCGTGTTCACGGCAATTCGGTACAACCAGGTGTAAAAAGCACTCTCGCCACGGAATGTCGGCAATGCCCGGTAGGCTTTTATGAAGGCCTCTTGTGCCACATCGGGCACATCGCCGGGATTGTTGACATACCTGGCAACCAGGTTGACCACCTTTTGCTGGTATTTTTTTACCAACAGGTTGAAAGCTGCTTTATCGCCGCGCTGGACCCGTTCAACCAGTTGTTCGTCCAGTAGATTCTGGTCGCTCATCAGAGCCGTAAAACCCCCATCAGGTTATCGTTCTTCTTTTCCGGCCCTTCCTAAGCGCACAAGTTCAGACAGGGAGAATCAGAGAAAGTTCGCTTCAATTGAAAAAAATGTGATGCAGGCTGCATCCTCGCCCTCGCTTGGGCTACCATGGTGCCAGTTCTTAATCCAGGCCAATGATACTTATGAAAGCAAGTGTTGAATACCTTTGCGATGTACTGATCATTGGCAGCGGTGCCGCTGGTTTGTCCCTCGCGTTGCGATTGGCAGACCACGCCAAAGTCCTGGTTCTGAGCAAGGGGCCCATCAGTGAAGGGGCCACTTTCTATGCGCAAGGAGGCATCGCTGCCGTTTTCGACGAAACCGACAGCATCGAATCCCACGTGAGCGACACGCTCAACGCGGGCGCCGGGTTGTGTGACCCGGCAGTGGTGGAGTTCACCGCTCGCCACGCCCGCGAATCCATTCAGTGGCTCATTCAGCAAGGGGTCCCCTTCGATCAGGAGGAGAACGCCGACGGCGAGTCCCAGTACCACCTCACCCGGGAAGGGGGCCACAGCCATCGCCGCATCTTCCACGCGGCGGATGCCACCGGTAAGGCGGTGCAGCTCACCCTGATCGATCAGGTGCGCGCGCACCCCAATATCCAGCTGATGGAGCGCTTCAACGCGGTCGACCTCATCACCACCCGCAAGCTCAACCTGCCAGGCAACAAGGTGCTGGGGGCCTACGTCTGGAATCGCAACGCCGAGCAGGTCGAGGTGATCCGTGCCCGTTTCGTGGCGCTGGCCACCGGTGGCGCCTCCAAGGTCTACCAGTACACCTCCAACCCGGATGTGAGCTCTGGCGATGGCATCGCCATGGCATGGCGGGCCGGCTGCCGGGTGGCGAACCTGGAGTTCAACCAGTTCCACCCCACCAGTCTGTTCCACCCGGACGACCCCAACTTCCTGCTGACCGAAGCGCTGCGTGGCGAGGGGGCTTATCTGCGCCGCCCGGACGGCAGCCGCTTTATGCCGGAGTTTGACGAGCGGGCCGAGCTGGCACCACGGGATATCGTCGCCCGCGCCATCGACCACGAGATGAAGCGGCTCGGGGCGGACTGCATGTATCTGGATATCAGCCACAAACCGGCCGATTTCATCATCAAGCACTTCCCGACCATTTATGAGCGTTGCCTCGCGGTCGGCATCGACATCACCAAGGAGCCGATGCCCATCGTGCCTGCCGCCCACTACACCTGTGGCGGCGTGATGATCGACAACAACGGCCAGACCGATATCCCCGGCCTCTATGCCATCGGTGAAGTGACCTACACCGGTCTGCACGGCGCCAACCGCATGGCCTCCAACTCCCTGCTGGAATGCGTGGTCTATGCTCATCAGGCGGGGGCCGATATTCTGGCCAAGCTGCCGATGAGCGTGGAGCCGCCGCGCCTGCCGGTGTGGGACGAGAGCAAGGTGGAAGATTCCGACGAACTGGTGGTGATCCAGCACAACTGGCACGAGCTGCGGTTGATGATGTGGGACTACGTGGGGATAGTGCGTACCAACAAACGCCTGGCCCGCGCCAAGCGCCGCATCGACCTGCTCAAACAGGAGGTGCAGGAGTACTACGCCAACTTCCGCGTCTCCAACAACCTGCTGGAGCTGCGCAACCTGCTGCAGGTGGCCGAGCTTATCGTCAACTGCGCCCTGCAGCGCAAGGAATCCCGCGGCCTGCACTACAACCTGGATTATCCGGATATGCTGCCGGACTCCAAACCGACCGTGCTGACCCCGGAGCGGGATTAATCCCCCTTCCCGCCAAGCGTTGCAGCTATCAGTGACCCCGCCCCGGCGGGGTCACTTGTTTTCAACCGCTTTTCAGCCACATGGCAACAGCTTATCGCGCTAAATCAGCGCATGGTCATCACGGAAAGCAGGCGTCAGCGCCGAGACGGCAGAAAGTGGATGGCTCGCGCCAGCAGGCGGTAATGTTCGGGGGGAAGGGCGTCGGAGAAGAGCCACAGTTGCCGTGGCGACGCCGATTCAGAGCCTTCCGGCTCGGGACAAAGCGCCAGCCTGAGCACGCCGGGCAGAATACGGCTTTTCTTACCGAGCTGATAGCGGCAACCTTGCCACTGTAGCCACTGACCATCCCAGACAAGCTCGAACGGGGGCGCGGCGAGCGCCCGCCAGCTCAGCCAGAGCGACACCAACCAGACGGGCAGCAACACTGCCCACTGCCAACCGGCAATCAGGCCTGCCACCGGCCAGAGCAGCAACAAAAAGAGGGCCACCAGCAAACATTGCTGATGGCGGGAGGGGTGAACCGTCATGATCACCCGCTCCACAGTATTACCCCTGACGGTCGTGACGGGCCTGATTGCGCTCCAGGATCATCTTGATCATGGCGCTGAAGGCGGGATCGGCCGGCACAGCGTGCCCCATGGTCCAGCGGAACAGGTCCGGATCATCGCTCTCCAGCAGGCGGATAAAGGTCTGCTGATCGGCTTCGCTCAGGGAATCGAACTCGTGTTCGAAAAAGGGCATAAAGATCACATCCAGCTCGAGCATACCGCGACGGCAGGCCCACTTCAGGCGGGATTTTTCAACTGGGCTCAACATGGCACTCTCCTTACAAAGACCGGGGGATGGTACCAGCTGGATTTTCCGGCTGACAAACATTAGTTACGTCTTTACCATGCAGCTCACATACTTTCTCTCTGGAATACCATCGTGAGCCTGCAACCACCTGTTTTTCCTGCCGAGCCGACCCGCTTCTCCCTGACCAAGCTGGCCATCACCCGTATCAGCGGCCAGGATCGCGTCAAATATCTGCAAGGTCAGGTCACCTGTGATGTCAACGCCCTGCAACCGGGGCAACAGACCCCGGGTGGCCACTGTGATCCCAAGGGCAAGCTGTGGAGCAATTTCCGCCTGCTCTGCCTCGACGACAGTCTGCTGCTGCTGACCAGCCCCTCGGTACTTGAGCGTCAGCTGCCGGAGCTGAAGAAATTTGCCGTCTTCTCCAAGGTCGAGATCGCCGCCGATGAGCGTCACGCCACCGGGATCGCCGGTACGGGCAGCGATGGCTGGATCACTGCCCAGTTCGGCCTTGAGCAGAGCGGTCTGATCGACGGCGGCATGGCGGTGAAGATTGAACAGGATCGCTGGCTGCTGGTGAGCAATCAACAAGCCGACGCCCTGCCGCAAGGGGACGAGTCACTCTGGTGGGGGCTCGAGATCAAGGCGGGCCTGCCGCACATGGAGGCGGTGCATCAGGGGGAGTTCATCCCGCAGATGCTCAACCTGCAGGCACTGGACGGCATCAGCTTCAACAAGGGCTGCTACATGGGGCAGGAGACGGTGGCCCGCGCCAAGTATCGCGGCGCCAACAACCGCGCCCTGTTCCTGCTGGCGGGCACTGCCGGCGAGCCGGTCGCCAGCGGCGATACCCTTGAACTGCAACTGGGTGACAACTGGCGTCGCAGCGGCATGGTGCTCAACGCCTGGCAACAGGCCGGGCAGGTGTGGCTCACCGCCGTGCTACCAAAAGATACCGAGGCTGACGCCCAATTCCGCCTCAAGCAGGACGAAGGCTCCCGCCTCACCCTGCAACCCCTGCCTTACGCCCTGACCGAGTAAGGTCGGCTAGCGAGGCACCCGCGCCAGCAGTGCCTCCTTCAGCCAGCGCCCCGCCTGCCCCAGCGGGCGGGCGCGATGCCACTGCAGTTCCAGCGCCAGCGCGTGGCTGGCGATAAAGTCCGGCTCCAGCACCACCACTTCGCCGCGAGCCAGCGGCTGATGCAGCAGAAATTCCGGAATGGCGGACCAGCCAAGGCCCCGCTTGACCAGCTCCAGCACCCCGAGATCCCCCTCGACCCACCACACCTGAGCCGAGATGCGAAAACGCTGGCGCTCGCTCCCTTCCCGTCGGCCGGTGACCATCAGCTGGCGTGCCCCCTGCAGATCGACCTCCCGCAGCGGCTGCTTGCGGGCCAGCGGATGATCCGGTGACACCACCAGCGGCATGGTAACCTCCCCCAGCGAATGGGCGACTATCTCCCGCTGGGGATGCACCTTCTGATAGCTGATGCCAAGCTGGGCCCGGCCGGTCACCAGCATCTCGGTCACATCCTCCATCAACGGGAAGAGCAGCTCCAGCTCCACGGTCGGGTAACGAGTGGCGAACTCCTCCAGCAGGGTGCCGAGCCAGGGCAGGTGGGAGTCATCATCGATGGCCAGAGTGAGGCGCGTCTCCACCCCGGCCGCCAGCTCCCCGGCAATGGATTGCAATCGTTCACTCTGCGCCAGCAGGATCCCCGCCTCCTGCACCATGCGGGCCCCCGCCTCCGTCAGCTGCGGATAGCGGCCGCTGCGGTCAAACAGGGTGAGCGCCAGATCGATCTCCAGATTGGCGATGGCGCTGCTCACCACCGACTGCGCCTTGCCCAGCTTGCGGGCGGCAGCGGAAAACGAGCCGGTTTCGGCGGCCGCCAGCAAGATCCTCAGTTGTTCCAGTGATGGCGTCATCTCATGGCCCTCCGGCAAGCTCTCTCATCCATCTATTTTAGCGATGGATACCAACATGAATCTATCGCTAAAAATCTATAGATTAACCAGCAATCCGTGAATAAATCTGATTGAGAGAGTGACTTATGCGTACCCGTAACGATCGCCTGCGCCATGCCATTGGCTTTGAATTTATTGGCCTGCTGATTGCCGCCCCGCTGGCCAGCTGGGTTACCGGGGTCGGGCTCAACCATATGGGCCCGCTGGCACTGTTCTTCTCGGTGCTGGCCACCGTCTGGAACTACATCTACAACATCGGGGTCGACAAGCTGCTGCTCAAATATCAGGGCCATACCCACAAAACCCTGTGGCAACGGGTGCTGCATACCTTCGGCTTTGAGGGCGGTCTGCTGATCGTCGCGCTGCCGGTCATGTCCTGGTGGCTGAGCGTCAGCCTGCTGGAGGCGCTGGTGCTGGATCTGGGCTTCGTTGTCTTCTACCTGATCTATGCCTTCGTCTACAACTGGGGCTATGACAAGGTGTTTCCCATCCCCCGCGAAGTGCCGCACGGCATGCCCCAAGAGGCGCGCTAAGGCACGAATCAGTTGGATTAAAACCGAGAAGTGAAGGTCAACAAGGGAAGGCAACAGAAGAAACGGCACGGCCCCATCATGGCAGACATGATGGGGCCGCAAAAAGTGTCAGCGCTGGCAGGCCGGCTGATTCAGAGGTAAGGATTCAGGCCTGCCCGTCGCTCAAGCCTGGGCTTTGAGCTCTTCGCCGCTCTCGTCGGCAGCGGCAGCCTCTTCAGGCTGCGCCTGGGCAGCCTGCAGCGCTTCCAGCTCGCTCTGATAATCGCTCAGGATCTGCTGGGCAACCGCCATATCTCCCTTGTGTTTGCGCTCGAACAGATGGTGCTGCACCACGCCGTTGAGATACTCCACCGTGATGGGCTGCTCCAGGGTGGCCATCAGCTCCTCTTTCTCCAGCTCGGCATTGATTTCATCGGCGGTCGTGCGCAGCAGCCCGGCCAATTGAACCAACATGCGGCGCTCACCTTCGCGCAGCAGGCTCAACATGCGGTTTCTCTGCTGCTCATTCTGTTGGGTCATACATTTCCTTACGTCAATTGGGAACAAGCCCGCTCATTCTGCCCTGTCCCCATGACAGCGTCTATCTCATGCCCCCCACAAATTTTTGGCGCTGGCTCACAAATGGCTACAGATGCTATTTGAAGCGGCTCTGGGGTATAGTAGCCGCTGATTTTCGGGCGCTTTTTTCACCTTCATCCGCAGACAAGGATGAGACGGCAAGGGCGCCTGCCCGGTTTACCCCAACGAGGTGAAGATCCGCTTTATGACCGACGCCATTGTGGTGCTCTGCACCTGCCCAGATCAAACCAGTGCCGACCTTCTCTGCGAACAGCTGCTGAACCAGCGACTGGCCGCCTGCATCAATCAACTGCCGGGCGTCACCTCCGTCTATCGTTGGCAAGGCAAGGTGGAGCGCGCCACCGAGATCCAGCTCATCATCAAATCCCGCCAGCCACTCTTTGCCGAGTTGCAGGCATGTATTCAAGCCCATCACCCCTATGAGGTGCCCGAGCTGCTGGCCCTGCCGGTAAGTGGCGGACTACCCGCCTATCTCGACTGGCTCAATGGGGAGACCGCATGACGTTCAACCGCTTGCTCTCTCCCCTGTTGCTGCTCTGTGCCCTGTTGACGACAGCGGCGGGCAGCGCCCCTGCCCACGCCAGCGGCGCCGATCTGCTCAGCTCGCTGGGCATTGAGGCCAATGCCAAACCCAAATTTTTGCAGGTCGATGAGGCCTTTCAGATCGAGAGCGAACAGCGTGGCGATCAGCTGCTGCTGACCCTCCATATCGCCGACGATTACTACCTCTATCGCCACAGCCTGCGCTTCAAGGGGAACAACCTCACCTTCAGCGAGCCGACCCTGCCGGAAGGCACAGAGCACGAGGATGACTTCTTCGGCAAGACCCGGGTCTACTACCAGCAGGTGAGCATCGCGGTGCCGCTAAAGGAGGTGGGGGAAAATGCCACCCTGCGGGTGCGCTATCAGGGCTGTACCGACGGCCTCTGCTATCCACCGACCGACAAACTGATCGATGTGGCTCCGCTGGTCACGGCAACCACCGCATCCGCTGCTGAAACGGCACAAAGCGTCGCACCGGTTAGCCAGCAGGATCAGCTGGCCTCCGCCCTCGGCCATCAGGGATTCTGGCTCAGCATCGTCGCCTTCTTCGCGCTGGGGCTGGGGCTCGCCTTCACCCCCTGCGTATTCCCCATGTACCCAATCCTGACCGGCATCATCGCCGGTGCCGGCCATCGCCTCTCCACCGGCCGCGCCTTCCTGCTCTCCATGGTCTATGTGCAGGGGATGGCGGTCACCTACACCCTGCTGGGGCTGGTAGTGGCCTCGGCAGGTCTTAAATTCCAGGCGGCGCTGCAACACCCCTATGTGCTGATCGCCCTCTCGGTGATGTTCGTGCTGCTGGCCCTCTCCATGTTCGGACTCTATACCCTGCAACTGCCGAGCAGTTTGCAAACTCGGCTCTCCAGTCTCTCCAACCGCCAGCAGGGCGGCTCTGTGGTCGGGGTCGCTATCATGGGAATGATCTCCGGGCTGGTCTGCTCACCCTGCACCACGGCGCCGCTCTCGGGGGCACTGATCTACGTGGCCCAGAGCGGCGATCTCTGGCTCGGCGGGGCGGCGCTCTATGCGCTGTCACTGGGGATGGGTCTGCCGCTGCTGCTGCTCGGCACCTCGGGTGGCAAGCTGCTGCCAAAAGCGGGCGCCTGGATGGATGTGATCAAGCAGCTGTTTGGCTTTGCCCTGCTGGCAGTGCCGATCCTGCTGCTGTCACGGCTCTGGAGCGATCAGATTGCTACTCTCGCTTGGCTCGGCTGGGGGCTGCTGCTGTGCGGCTATCTCTATCACCACAACCAGCACCAGCCCCACTCGGTGGCCAGAAGTGTGCGCGGCTTCGTGCTGTTGCTGGCGATGATCAGCGCCGTGGTGGTGGGCAAGGATCTGCTGCAACCGGCCGCCCCTGCTGCCGTCACGGCTGATGCCAGTCAAACGGCGCCGCAGTTTGTCCGCATCAAGACCCTGGATGATCTCAAGGTGCAGCTGGCCGCCGCCCGCGGCAAGCCGGTTCTGCTCGACCTCTACGCCGACTGGTGCGTCGCCTGCAAGGAGTTTGAACACAAGACCTTCAGCGACCCCGCGGTGCGGGAGCGCTTCAGCCAAATGGTGCTGCTGCAGGCGGATGTCACCGCCAATGACGATGCCGATATCGAGTTGCTCAACAGCCTCAATGTGCTGGGGTTGCCGACCCTTATCTTCTTCGACCGCGAGGGCAAGGAGCTGACAGGCCAGCGGGTCACCGGTTTTATGGGGCCGACCGAGTTTCTGGGCAAACTTGATCAGCTACGCTGACCAGCAGCCCCCTGTCTGTCGACAGACAGGGGGCCGCCTTATACGTTACGTACTGATTTTTCTGGCAATCCCTTGTATATGACCGGCAGCATGGCAGAATTTGCCCTTCGATTGTCTCGCCCGTCCGGAGTTTTGATGAAAAAGTGGTTCATCCCCCTGCTGGCCCTCTGGCTTTATGGCTGCAGTGCAGGGCCTGGTGAAGAGGATATCCGGAGCCAAGTTACCGCCAGGCTGCTGGCAGAGACAGACGCCAACCTGTTCGAGATCAGCGACTTCACCATCCTCGGCAAGGAGGAGCGCATGGAGGGGGTCTATCTGGTCAAGGTGAGTTACCAGCTCCACTTCAAACAGGGACTCGATCAGTTGCAGGTGTTGCACGATGAAGATCTGGTCTACGACCGGGTTGGCCCCTTCCAGCAGGAGATGGGGCTGATGGAGCTCGAGCGCAAATTTGGCGAGTTCGAGGCGGGCCAGGTGCTGCCACAAGAGGCAGAGGTGTGGATGATGAAGAGTGAACAGGGCTGGCGGCTGGCGGAACCGGCCCAATAGAAAGGGCTTCCCGCCCCTTACGCACTGCAACGACTGGCCTGCCGTTGCCAACCAGCTCAAACCAGGGTATCGACCCGATACCCTTTTCGCTCGGCAGGTTCGCTCGGCAGCTTGCTGGCCAACCCTGACAGTACCTCCTTGAGGGTGACCCCGTTCTCTGCCGCATCGCTGCTCTCCAGCAGCTTGGTCAGCTGGCTCTGCAAGGGGTTCACCGCTTCGATCTCGGCTCCTTGCTCGCTCTCTTTTCCCTGCCCGCCCTGTTGATCCAGCGTCTCCAGCAGGCGCTCCAGATCCCGCTTGAGCGGGTTCTCGCTGCTGTCGTCGATGGCGAGTTTGCGCTGTTCCTGCTCTTGCCGCTGTTGTTGCTGCAATGCCAACTGTTGTTCCTGCTGCTGTTGCAGGGCGCCCATCATGGTGTTGATGAACGCTTCCAGCGAATCTCTGATTGAGATGCGGCTCCCGCTGCTATCCTCCCCTTGCGGCGACAGCCCCAGCTCGTCCAGCACGGCGCCAAGATCGCGTACCATACGGCTGTCACTGCCCGTTGATGGTGACGTCGCAGCCCGCTCCTGTGCCTGCACAGCGGGAGAACCCTGCCGTTGCGCCAGCGGGCTGAGCCCGCCTGACGCGACCACATTTATCTCCATCTTGGCCCTCCTCTCCCCGTCCTCAGCTCTTTCTCGGCAAGTATTCCGGCAAGCAGACACACCCTCGTCCCCTTGGCAGATAACCGCTCTCACACCTAAAAGATAGCGCCAACCGGACGAGATTGGGGCGAATGCATCTTTTGGTCTATCAGGCGGAACGATTGTGCTAACCCGCTATAAACAAGAGGTTGGCAAGGGGACTGGCGTTCAGCCATCACTGCGCAGGCTGACAATGGGGGTCAGAAGATATCCTTCATCCGGTGCCACAACATACCCAGTGCCAACAGCGGGGAGCGCAGCGCCGGGCCGCCGGGGAAGGTGATATGGGGCACGCTGGCAAAGAGATCGAAACCCCGGCTCTCGCCGCGGATCGCCTCGGCCACCAGCTTGCCCGCCATATGGGTGGCGTTGAGGCCGTGGCCCGAGTAGGCCTGGGCGTAGAGCACGTTGGGGTGTTCCTTCAAGCGGCCAATCTGCGGCAGCCGGTTGGCGCCAATCCCGATCATCCCACCCCACTGAAACTCGATGGCGGTGCCAGCCAGCTCGGGGAAGACCCGCAGCATCTTGGGCAACATAAAGGCCTTGATATCCTTCGGATCTCGCCCCGAATAGTTGCAGGAGCCGCCAAACAGCAGGCGGCCGTCGGCGGAGAGGCGGTAATAGTCGAGCGCCACATTCTGATCGCACACCGCCATGTTTTGCGGCAGCAATCGCTGGCGCAAACGGCGATCCAGCACTTCGGTGGCGAGGATGTAGGAACCGGCCGGCAGCACCCGCCCCCCCAGCTCCGGATTGAGGTCGTTGAGATAGGCGTTGCAGCCGATCACCAGATAGTCGGCGGTGACCCGCCCATGAGCCGTGGTCACCTCGACCTGCTTGCCGTAATCGATATGGGTCACTCTGGAGTGTTCAAACAGGGAGACCCCGAGGCTGGCGGCGGCGCGCGCCTCGCCGAGCGCCAGATTGAGGGGATGGAGATGGCCGGAGCCCATGTCGATAAGGCCGCCGATGTAGCGATCCGATCCCACCACGCTATGGATATCTTCCCGCGGTACCAGCTTGAGTTCGTGCTCATAGCCGAGGCTCGCCAGATGGTCGAGATCTTCCTCGAAGCCGGCCAGATGGCGCTGACGGGTGGCCAGATCGCAGTAACCCCAGGTGAGGTCGCAGTCGATATTGAAACGCTCAACCCGCTCGCGCACCAGCTGCACCGCCTCCAGCCCCATCAGGTCGAGTTCGCGCACCCCTTCCTCACCAATCCAGCGGGCGAACTGGCTGGTATCGTGACCGATACCGCGAATAAGCTGGCCGCCGTTGCGCCCGGAGGCGCCCCAGCCGATACGGTTGGCCTCCAGCAAGGCGACCTTGTAACCGGCATCAGCCAGATTGATGGCGGTATTGAGACCGGTAAAGCCGCCGCCGATGATGCAGACGTCAGCCTTGTGCTCCCCCTCCAGCTCGGGCCACTGTTGCGAGTCGTTGCGGGTGGCCGCGTAGTAGGAGGCGACGTGCTCCTGATATCCGTTGTGCTTTCCTGCCTGCATACTCAGCATCCTGCCTTGGTTGCAAATTGTTTAATAAAATAAGCAAAGTTGTTTCGATAATACCCAGTTCCTCCTCCACTCACCAACCGGTGCGGATCACAGAAATGCAAAAGGCGCCCCGAAGGGCGCCTTTTCATGCAATCAAGGTGCTGTAACGAATTACAGTACGTCGATGGCGTTCAGGTCGGAGAATGCTTTCTCCAGACGAGCGATCATGGAAGTCTGACCTTCACGCAGCCATACGCGCGGATCGTAGTACTTCTTGTTCGGCTTGTCGGCGCCTTCCGGGTTGCCCAGCTGGCCTTGCAGGTAAGCTTCGTTCTTCTTGTAGAAGTTCAGCAGACCTTCCCAGGTTGCCCACTGGGTGTCGGTGTCGATGTTCATCTTCACTACGCCGTAGGAGATGGACTCGCGGATCTCTTCCAGAGTGGAACCTGAACCACCGTGGAATACGAAGTCCAGAGACTTGGCTGGAACGCCAAACTTCTCGGAAACGTACTTCTGGGAAGCGTCCAGGATGGACGGGGTCAGTTTGACGTTACCCGGCTTGTATACACCGTGTACGTTGCCGAAGGAGGCAGCGATGGTGAAACGCGGGCTGATCTTGGACAGACGCTCGTAAGCGTAAGCAACATCTTCCGGCTGGGTGTACAGAGCGGACTGATCCATGTGGCTGTTGTCGACGCCGTCTTCTTCGCCACCGGTGCAACCCAGTTCCAGCTCCAGAGTCATGTTCATCTTGGCCATGCGGGTCAGGTACTCGCAGCAGATGTCGATGTTCTCTTCCAGAGACTCTTCGGACAGATCCAGCATGTGGGAGGAGAACAGCGGCTTGCCGGTTTCAGCAAAGTGCTTCTCGCCCGCTTCCAGCAGACCGTCGATCCACGGCAGCAGCTTCTTGGCAGCGTGGTCGGTGTGCAGGATTACCGGCACGCCGTAGGCTTCGGCAACAGCGTGAACGTGCTTGGCACCGGAGATGGCACCCAGGATGGCAGCTTTCTGACCTTCCAGCTTCAGACCCTTACCGGCGGTGAACACGGCACCACCGTTGGAGAACTGAACGATAACCGGCGCTTTAACCTTGGCGGCAGCTTCCAGTACGGCGTTCACGGAGTCGGTACCAACGCAGTTTACGGCCGGCAGAGCGAAGCCGTTCTCTTTAGCGATGGCGAACACTTTCTGAACGTCATCACCAGTGATCACGCCGGGTTTTACGAAGTCGAAAATTTTCTTAGACATGTTTAATCGTCCTGTCTCGTATGCCGTTAATAAAAAATGGGGGGTTCATCATGAACCGGCACAGCGGGCACATGATAAACGAAACGGGAGGCTTTTGCCCCCCGTTCCGGGTCAATTAGGCTTTGGCGCGCTGTTCCAGAATCTCAACAGCCGGCAGAACCTTGCCTTCTACGAACTCCAGGAAGGCGCCGCCGCCAGTGGAGATGTAGGAGACTTTGTCAGCGATGCCGAACTTGTCGATGGCAGCCAGGGTGTCACCACCGCCAGCGATGGAGAAGGCCGGAGAAGCAGCGATGGCTTCAGCGATAACTTTGGTGCCTTCAGCGAACTGGTCGAACTCGAACACGCCAACCGGGCCGTTCCACAGGATGGTCTTGGCGTTCATGATGATGTCAGCCAGAGCCTTGGCAGAATCCGGGCCGATGTCGAAGATCATGTCGCCGTCGGTCACATCGTTAACAGACTTGATAGTGGCCGGAGTGGACTCGGAGAACTCGGCGCCTACCACCACGTCGGTGGTCACAGGAATGTTGGTCTCGGCAGCCAGTTTCTTGGCGGTGTCGATCAGGTCGTGCTCGCACAGGGACTTGCCGACGTTGTGACCGGCAGCAGCGATGAAGGTGTTGGCGATGCCACCACCGACAACCAGCTGGTCAGCGATTTTGGAGAGGGATTCCAGAACGGTCAGCTTGGTGGAGACCTTGGAGCCGCCAACGATGGCAACCATCGGGCGCTCGGGCTTCAGCATGGCTTTGCCCAGCGCTTCCAGTTCACCCGCCAGCAGCGGGCCGGCACAAGCGACCGGAGCGAACTGAGCCACACCGTAGGTGGAGCCTTCGGCGCGGTGAGCAGTACCGAACGCATCCATTACAAAGACGTCACACAGGGCGGCGTATTTTTTGGCCAGCTCTTCGGTGTTCTTCTTCTCGCCTTTGTTGAAGCGGCAGTTTTCCAGCACAACCAGCTCACCGGCAGCGACTTCTACGCCATCCAGGTAATCCTTGGCCAGGCGAACCGGGCAGGACAGAGCGTCTTTCAGATAGTTGACAACCGGAGCCAGGGAGAATTCTTCGTTGTATTCACCCTCGGTCGGACGACCCAGGTGGGAGGTGATCATCAGCTTGGCGCCTTTTTCCAGAGCCAGCTTGATGGTCGGCAGAGTCGCAACGATACGTGCATCGGAGGTGACCTTGCCGTCTTTTACCGGCACGTTCAGGTCAGCACGGATCAGAACGCGTTTACCCGCCAGATCCAGGTCAGTCATCTTGATAACAGACATATTCAGTCCTCTATATTTTCAGGTAATGTTAAAAACAGTAACCTATTCGCCCGGGGCAGGCTCAGCCTGCGGCCATCATGGCCCGGGTGGTATCCAGCATCCGGTTTGCGAAGCCCCATTCGTTATCGCACCACATCAACATCTTGACGAGGTTGGCATCGCTCACCCGGGTCTGGGTACCATCAATGATGCAGGAGTGTGCATCATGATTGAAGTCTACGGAGACCAAAGGCTCTTCCGTGTAATCCAGAATACCGTGTAATGTACCTCTGGATGCCCGTTGCAGGGCTTGATTTACGTCACTAACTGTCACTTTTTTACGAACAGTAATACTCAGATCCATCGCTGTTACATTGATGGTCGGCACCCGCACCGCGATCGCCTCGAACTTGCCGGCGAAGTGGGGCAGGATACGCTCCAGCCCCTTTGCCAGCTTGGTGTCCACCGGAATGATGGACTGACTGGCAGCGCGGGTTCGGCGCAAGTCACTGTGGTAGGCATCGATGACTTGCTGATCATGCATGGCCGAATGAATTGTCGTAATAGTACCACAATTTATCTCGAATTCTCGATGCAATGTTTCAATCACCGGCACCACGCAGTTGGTGGTACAGGAGGCGTTGGAGACGATCCGCTCCGCTCCGGTGAGGGTATGATGGTTTACCCCGTAGACCACGGTGGCATCCACATCCGCATCCGCCGGGTGGGAGAAGAGCACCTTGCCCGCCCCCGCCGCCAGATGCAGCTCAGCATCGGCCCGCGAGCCAAACACCCCGGTGCAATCGAGCACCACATCGACCCCCAGCGCCCGCCACGGCAGCTTTGACGGATCCCGCTCGGCAAACAGGGAGATGAGATCCTCCCCCACCAGCATGCTGTTGCCCGCCAGTTGCACCGGATGGTGGAAGCGACCGTGACTGGTATCGTAACGGGTCAGGTGCACCATGGCCTCGGGGGCCGCCAGCTCGTTGATGGCGACGATCTTGATGGTCTTGTCGCGCCCGCTTTCATAGAGGGCTCGCAACACGTTGCGACCGATCCGCCCGTAACCATTGATGGCAATCTTGATCATCGAGAATCCGTTTCCTTGAACCAGCAACAGGGCGGCGCACCGGCCCCCCGGGAGACCCGGCTACGACAGCAGGGCCTCCTTGAATTCACCGCGGGCCAGCAGTGCGGCCCCGAATACCCCGGCACTGTCGCCAAGGGCTGGAGCAATAATGGGGGCAGTGAAACGGGGATTAAAGAGGAAGGGCAAAATTGTCTGCCGTCCGGCGCTGTAAAGGCTCTGCACATTGCCCACCCCGCCGCCGATGACGATCACGTCCGGGTCGAGAATGTTGACCACGTCGGCCAGCGCCTGACCAAACAGCAGATGCAGCCGGTCGATGGTGAGCTTGGCCACATGATCGTGGGCGGCGGCAGCAGCGATTTGCGCCAGCGAGAGACGACGCTTGGCCTTGGCCTCGTACCAGACCTCCAGCGCCGGGCCACTGATCAGGGTCTCGACGCAGCCGCGTTTGCCGCAGTAGCACTCGGGACCATCGGGGGAGAGCACGTTGTGGCCCCACTCGCCGGCGATGCCGTGGTGGCCGTTGAGGATCTGGCCGTTGATGACGATGCCGGAGCCGACCCCGGTGCCCATGATGATGCCGAACACCACTTTCGCATCGGGATGGAGCTGACGCACTGCACCGAGATGGGTTTCTGCCAGCGCGAAGCAGTTGGCGTCGTTGGCGATCAGCACCGGCACGCCGAGCTTGCGCTCCAGATCCTCCTTGAACGGCTTGCCATTGAGCTCGGTGGTGTTGCAGTTCTTCATCAGACCGGTCTGCGGATCCCGCGCCCCCGGCGTGCCCATGCCAATGACGGTCGGGCGCTGGCCAATCTTCTCGGCGCACTCAGCTACCAGCTTGGCGATCTGGCCGATCATATGGTCATAACCGCCCGCCCGCTCGGTGGGGATGCGGTGGCGCAGCAGCACCTCGTCGCCATCCAGCACCACGCATTCACACTTGGTACCGCCAAGATCGATACCCCAATCCAGTGACTTGCTGCTCATCTTGCCTCCTGCACGGACGCCACGCGCTCGTCGTCGCAGCGCCATTTTTTAATGTAAAACGGGGCCTGACGGCCCCGGATATCAAACACACTCTTCTTCTCTCACCCCGGCCTTAGCGACCGTGGTACTGGGCGGAGAGCTCGTGTACCGCGTTGACGAACACACCGGCATGTTCCGGGTTCACATCCTGATGGATGCCGTGTCCCAAGTTGAAGACGTGGCCATTGCCGTGACCGAAACCGGCCAGAATGGAGGCGACCTCTTCACGGATGCGAGCCGGGGTAGCGTAGAGCATGGAGGGATCCATGTTGCCCTGCAGCGCCACCTTGTCGCCGACCCGACGCTTGGCGTCGGCAATGTCGGTGGTCCAGTCCAGACCCAGCGCATCGCAACCGGTGGCGGCAATCTGCTCCAGCCACTGACCACCGTTCTTGGTGAACAGGGTGACCGGCACACGGCGACCGTCGTGCTCGCGGATCAGGCCATCGACAATCTTGTGCATGTACTGCAGGGAGAAGTCGCGGTAATCGCGCGGGGTGAGCACGCCGCCCCAGGTGTCGAACACCATGACCGCCTGGGCACCCGCCTTGATCTGGGCGTTGAGATAGGCAATCACGCTGTCGGCCAGCTTGTCGAGCAGCAGGTGCAGGGTTTGCGGCTCTGCGTACATCATCTGCTTGATCTTGGTGAATGCCTTGGAGCTGCCCCCCTCCACCATGTAGGTGGCCAAAGTCCATGGGCTGCCGGAGAAACCGATGAGCGGCACTTCGCCCTTCAGCTCGCGGCGGATGGTGCGCACCGCGTTCATCACGTAGCCCAGCTCATCTTCCGGATCCGGAATGGGCAGCGCCTGCACGTCGGCCATGGAGGTGATCGGACGCTCGAAACGCGGGCCTTCACCCTGCTCGAAGTAGAGACCCAGCCCCATGGCATCGGGCACGGTCAGGATATCGGAGAAGAGGATGGCGGCATCGAGCGGGTAGCGGCGCAGCGGCTGCAGGGTGACTTCACAGGCCAGTTCGGCATTGCGGCACAGGGACATAAAATCCCCCGCCTGGGCGCGAGTCGCCTTGTATTCCGGCAGATAGCGCCCTGCCTGGCGCATCATCCATACCGGCGTCATGTCCACGTCCTGACGCAGCAAAGCACGCAGGTATCGATCGTTCTTCAGCTCTTTCATCCCAGTTCCTGAATTCATATCACGCATAAAATGGCGGTCATAATACCACTTTGCCCAGTCAAGCGGACTGCCCAAAACGTGGCAAATAGGTGATCGGTTGCAAAGATGTGAAGGGGCGCAAACCAGAGCGCCCCGTTTTTAAAAAGAAGTGCAAAAAGGTTGGCGAAAAGATAAGCGCCGTTACCCCTCGCCAGCCAGTGACAACTCGATCAAGCGCCGGGCGATGGTGCCGTGAGGCGGCAAACGCGGCAGCCGGTCGGCGGCAAAGAAAGCGGCGGCCACCAGTTCGTCGTCCTGCACCCTGATCTCGCCGCTCTCGTAGTCGGCGGTAAAGCCCATCATCAGGCTGTGAGGGAAGGGCCAGGGCTGGCTCGCCACATAGCGCACATTGCGCACCCGGACGCCGCTCTCCTCGAACACCTCTCGCGCCACGCACTGCTCGAGGTTCTCCCCCGCCTCCACAAAGCCGGCCAGCACGGTATACATGGGATCGTCCGCCTGATAGTGACGGCGATGGGCTGCCAAGAGGATCTCCGACCCCTTGCGCACCGCCACTATAATGCAGGGGGAGATGCGCGGATAGACGCTGTGGCCGTGGTGGCACACCTGCGCCCACTCCGCCGCCTTCGGGGTCATGGGGGCGCCGCACTCGCCGCAGAAACGGTGGGTGCAGCGGAAGGTAACGAGCTGCCAGGCACGGCCCGCGAGACGAAAGCCCTCTTCGTCCCCCGCCACCATCAGCTGGCGCAGGGGGGCCATCATAGTCGTGTCGGCCTCAGCCCCCAGATCCAGCAGATAGCAGGGCAGCCCCTGCCACTCATCGAAACGCTCGAAATGGGCCTCTGCCAGCGCAGCAGGCAGGCACGCTTTGCTGCCCTGTGGCACCTCTCCCTGCTGATCGAGCAGTACCAGATGATCGCCCCCCAGCACGAACCAGCGGGCTTGTTCGGTTAATGACATCAGATAAACACTCTCGTTAAAACAAAACCCAGGCCACGGCTGGCCGACCAAGGGGCAAACGCCGCGCGAATGGCTCCCATCTTACGACCAGCACGGGTCGCTGACGACCCCGCTGTGGCCGATTGTCCCATTCGTAAAAAACAGATGGCGCAAATAAAGAGGCCGCCCGAAGGCGGCCCGCTGTTATCCGGCATCCACTGTCCGGCCTCTATCGACGCGGTTCAGGCATCGCCCATCGCCAGCAGGGAGGCGTTGCCGCCCACCGCCGTAGTGTTGATGGTGCGGGTCTTCTCGGTAACAAACCGCCCGAGATAGTGGGGGCCACCCGCCTTGGGGCCGGTGCCGGAGAGCCCCTGCCCACCGAACGGCTGCACCCCGACCATGGCGCCGATCTGGTTGCGGTTGATGTAGACGTTACCCACGTTGATGCGGCTCGCCAGCTCCTCGGCGTGGGATTCGTTGCGGCTGTGGATCCCCAGCGTCAGGCCGTAGCCGGTGCCGTTGATGTCGCTGATCACCTTGTCCAGATCCCGGGTGGCGTAGCGCACCACATGCAGGATGGGGCCGAACTGCTCCTTGGCCAGCTCGCGGATGGAACCGATCTCCAGCGCGGTCGGCTGGACGAAGTGCCCTTCCATGGTCGCGGCCGGCATCGGCGCCTGGGCAATCAGGCGAGCACGAGGGATCATGTAGGCGAGGTGGGCATCGAGACCGGATTTGGCATCGGCATCGATCACTGGGCCTACGTCGGTGTTGTGCTCGGCCGGGTTGCCCACTTTCAGCTCCTGCATGGCGCCGGTGAGGATCTCCAGCACCCGCTCGGCAATCTCCTCCTGCAGATAGAGCACCCGCAGGGCCGAGCAGCGCTGACCGGCGCTCTGGAAGGCGGCGCTCACCACGTCGCGCACCACCTGCTCCGGCAGGGCGGTGGAGTCGACGATCATGGCGTTCTGGCCGCCGGTCTCGGCGATAAGCGGCAGGATGGCGCCATCGCGCTTGGCCAGGGTCATGTTGATGAGCTTGGCAGTCTCGGTGGAGCCGGTGAAGCAGACGCCGCCAATGCGCGAGTCCGCAGTCAACTTGGCCCCTACGGTGGCACCGTCACCGGGCAGCAGTTGCAGCACATCGCCCGGAATACCGGCCTGATGGGCCAGCGTCACCGCCAGATGGGCGATAAGGCCGGTCTGCTCCGCCGGTTTGGCGATGACGGTGTTGCCGGTGGCCAGCGCCGCGGCGATTTGGCCGAGGAAGATCGCCAGCGGGAAGTTCCACGGGCTGATGCAGACAAACACCCCGCGCCCCTGCAGGAACAGCTCGTTCTGCTCGCCGGTGTAACCGGGCAGCAGGGTCGCCTGCCCCATCAGGCTGCGGGCCTGCACCGCATAGTAGCGGCAGAAATCGACCGCTTCACGCACCTCGTCGATGCCATCTTGCAGCAGCTTGCCCGCCTCGCGGGTACAGAGGGAGACGAACTGCTCGCGGTTCGCTTCCAGCAGATCTGCCAGCTTCTCCAGCGCGGCGGCCCGCTCGCTCACCGGGGTTTCACGCCAGCGCGGGAAGGCGGCATGAGCAGATGCCAAGGCCTGCTCCACCGCCTGCTCGTCGGCCCAGTGGATCTTGCCGACAGTCAGGCTCACATCCTGCGGACTCAGCACGGTGCGCGCCTCGCTGCGCTTGAGGGTCTCGCCATCGACGATGGGCCCTGCCAGCCACTGCTTGCTCTCCAGCTCTTTCAAGCGGGCGAAGAAGGGGCGCTGGATGGAGAGGATGTTCATGTTGACGCCGCTGGAGTTCTTGCGGTCGGTGAACAGGTTCACCGGCTGCGGAATGCGGTCGTTGGCAAAGCCGGAGTAGCGCTTGAGGGTGCGCAGCGGATGCTCGGCCAGTGAATCGACCGGGGTGTTGGGGTCCACCAGCTTGTGGACGAAGGAGGTGTTGGCCCCGTTCTCCAGCAGGCGGCGCACCAGATAGGGCAGCAGATCCTTGTGCGCGCCGACCGGCGCATAGATGCGGCAGTGCAGGCCGGGATTGTCGTTTAGCACGGCGTTGTGCAGCTCCTCCCCCATACCGTGCAGGCGCTGGAATTCAAACTGGCGATCGCCAGCCATCTCCAGAATGCTGACCACAGTATTGGCGTTATGGGTGGCGAACTGGGGAGCGATAAAGCCGCGAGTCGGCTCGCTCAGCAGGTAGCGGGCGCAGGCGAGGTAGGAGATATCGGTACCCGCCTTGCGAGTAAAGAGCGGGTAGCCGGGCAGGCCCGCCTGCTGGGCATATTTCAGTTCGCTGTCCCAGTAGGCGCCTTTTACCAGTCGCACCGGAATGAGGTCACCCTGCTCGCGGGCCAGGGCGGTGAGCCAGCAAAGTACCGGCAGCGCACGCTTGGAGTAGGCCTGCACCACCATGCCGAGCTTGCCCCAGCCACGGTTGGCGTCGGAGCGGTAGAGCTGCTCGAACAAGTCCAGCGACAGCTCGAGGCGGTCCATCTCCTCGGCATCGATGCTGATGGCCACATCCTTGTCGCGGGCCAGACGCACCAGCCCCACCAGCCGCTCGCACATCTCGCCGAGCACCCGCTCGCGGTTGGCCACGTCATAGCGCGGATGGAGCGCCGACAGCTTGATGGAGATGGAGGGGGCCGGGCCGCCGTCGCTGATCCGTTCGTTGCCCACCGCCTCGATGGCGTTGCGATAATCGGTCAGATACTTGTCGGCATCCTGCATAGTCAGCGCCGACTCACCCAGCATGTCGTAGGTGTGGGTGTAGCCCAGCTCGCGGGATTTGCGGCTCGCCTTGAGCGCCTCTTTCATGTCGCGCCCCAGCACGAACTGCTTGCCCATGATCTTCATGGCGGCGTACATGGCGGAGCGCACCACCGGCTCCCCCAGCTTGTTGACCATGCGCCCCAGCAGGTTGGCCGGGTTGCCGTCGAGCTTCTTGTCGAGCTTGATGATCTTGCCGGTCAGCATCAGCCCCCAGGTGGAGGCGTTGACCAGAGTGGAGTCGCTCTTGCGGAAATGGGAGGACCAGTTGGCGCCGGAGAGCTTGTCCTTGATCAGGGCATCGGCGGTCTCGGCATCGGGAATGCGCAGCAGCGCCTCGGCCAGACACATCAGGATGATCCCCTCCTGGGTATCGAGACTGTACTCCTGCAGGAAGGCGTCGATACCGTCACCGGAGCCGCTCTCCTTGCGCACCTTGGTCACCAGAGTACGGGCACGCTGGGTCACCTGCTCCAGCGAGGCGCCATCCCCCGGCAGCATGGCCGACAGTTCGGCCAGATAAGCATTTTCATCCACCACGTAGTTCTGGGTGATGGCTTCGCGCAGGGCGGCCAGATCAGAGGGGATATAGTCAGCGGCAAGCACTTGAGTAGCTTTGAACATATGGGGTCTTCCTGTACGCCCTAGGGCTGATATCGACAAAGGCGGACGCGCCGCCGAAACGCCGATAATGTATACAATGTTGCACCCTATATGAAATGAATTTGTTGCCACTCTTTAACAAAGATCGCTCATTCACCCCATTAATTCCCTTTTGAAGCCAATACGTCAGCAAGCGTGAGGGTCATCTGACTTCATTTTGTATACGATCTGCCACCACCCTGTCGCAAAGCAGCCACGCATTCCGCCCAATGCGCCCCAAAAAAGAAGGGCCGCCACGGCGACCCTTCTCAGCAATTCATTCAGCCAGAGGCTGTCAGTTCATCCAGCGATCGCCACGGCTGCGACGACGGGGCAGCATGGGCAGCAGGATGCCAAGCAGAATACCGGCCCCCACCATGGCACCACCACGGATAAACCAGTCCATTTGCATGTCGTGCTCCTGGTTGTCGTAGCTTTGGGTCAGGGCATCATTCTGCTCTTTGAGATTGCTCATCTCCTCACCCTGACTGACCAGCTGGGCCTTGAGAGCGGCGATCTCCTTGCTCTGGGCAGCGATCTGGCCATCCTTCTCGGTGAAGCGTTTTTCGTTGTCACCGTTGAGATTTTGCAGGCGCGCCTTGAGCTCATCCCGCTCCTTTTCTACCTGAGGGAGCCGCTCGCGCAAGCTGGGCTCACTCTGCAGTTCATTGCTTTTTATCCACCCTTCGCGACCACGCCCGTCCACCACCTGGGTGAATCCGGCATCGCCGTTCACCGCCTTCACCTCCAGCGGTTCACCAGCCTTGACGCTACCGAGAATCCGGTACTGGGTACCCGGACCATTGTGGATATAGGTAAAGATGTTGTCTGAAACATAACGTGTGTCGGCCAGTGCCTGTTGGGCACACAAGCAGATCAAAATCCCGAGAAGGGCGCGCATGGTCGATCGGTTCTCTTTTTCTGGTTTGGACAAGAGGTTGAATGTTAAGCCGCCAGCAGGTTAAAGGACAAGCAAAGAAAAATCTGCGCCCCCAGATAAATAGCACAGAGTGGCGAGCTACCTCGCCACTTGCCCACCCGCACCCTCACTTGCTTTTTAACTCCCGCACCTCGCTGCGCAGGGCGCGGATCTCCCGCAGCAACTCCTCTTGCTGGTTGTTGTAGTGATGACGCCACTTGTCGGTTTCGCTCTCCTTGGCCGGTTGCAAAAAGATGCTGGCCATAAAACCACTGATGGCACCAAACAGACCGACCCCGAACAGGATCAGCAGGCTGGCAACAAAACGCCCTTCCTCTGTTTTGGGCACCAGATCCCCGTAACCGACTGTGGAGAGGGTCACCAGCGTCCACCAGAATGCGTCATAAGGTGTCTCAATCTGGCTGCCGGGCTGACCAGACTCAATCCAGTACATGACACCGGATCCCAACCCCAGCAGCAGGAAAAAGAGGAACAGGATGCCGGAGAGGGTTGTCTCGTTTCGCTCGCGACGGAACATGGCCCAGAGATCCGGGTTCTCCTTGAACAGTTGATAGACCCGCCAAAGCTGCAGCAAACGGGCCCAACGCAGCTGCTCCACCATCGGCAAACTGCCTGGTAGATAGATCCAGTTGGTCTTGAAGAAGGATTTTCGATCAGGGGCCCGAAGCCAACCATAAGCGAAATGGGCAAGGAAGAAGTAACAGATCAGGCTGTCCAGGTCATAGAAGAGCTGCAGGGTTTGGGGAGTGAGGGTTGCCTGCCCCCACCAGCGGGCCGTCACCAGCACAACCGAGATAATCGACAGAAATGCCATCAGCAGATCCATCGCCCGCAGATGAGTTAAGTGATGTCGCATACATTTTCCAACTTTAAGCACAGTGCAAATTAATAAAAGAGAAGATAATGCCGATAGTCCTGAGGGCAAAGGAAAAAGCGATTTTCAAAGGAGATTTCACGATGCAGTTAAACCTGCTAGAGAAGCGGATGAGCAACATTCGGCTGGTGCCAAAAGTAGTGTTGCTGATGGTGTTCAGTACCATTTTGCTACTGACCAAACTCTGGTTTGATGCCAACAATCTGGAGTCAACTCTGCTCAGCGAAGGGCTTGATCCCGCCAAGGCAGATGCGATCTCCAATCGCTTGCTCTGGACCGGCCTGATGGAGACCACCATCATGGGGCTGCTGTTCGTAATCCTGCTGCTCACCGGCTCTCGCCTGATGGTCAAGCAGGTGCACTATCTGGTGGGCCTGCTGGAGCGCTTCGCCAAGCGGGACCTCAGCCACAAAGTACTGCTCAAGTCTCGTGACGAGTTCGGTGATATCGCCAAGGCGGTCTCCCACTCGCAGGAAAACCTCAAAGCAGTGTTTGGCAACCAGCGCGCCGCCTGCAAGGAGCTCAACGACATCGCCTCTCAGGTCACTCTCTGCATGGAAGAGGCCAACGAAGCGATCAACGAAGAGTTCACCCAGATTGAGCAACTGGCAAGCGCCATGAGCCAGATGGTCGGCGCCATTCGCGAAGTGGCCACCCATGCGGATCAAGCCTCTCACGCCACCGCCGAAACCAGCCAGCTGGCCGAGGAGGGGAGCCGCTGCGTTACCGAGACCGTCAACACCATCGACACCCTCTCCGGCAATATCCAGCGCTCCGCTACCGTGGTCAATCAGGTGGAGCAAGGGGTCGAGCGCATTGGCTCGGTAGTCGACACCATTCGCGGCATCTCGGAGCAGACCAACCTGCTGGCACTGAACGCCGCCATCGAAGCGGCCCGCGCCGGTGAAGCGGGTCGTGGCTTTGCCGTAGTGGCCTCCGAGGTGCGCGAGCTGGCTAACCGCGCCCAGGCCGCCACCGTCGAGATCCAGAAGATGATCGAACAACTGCAGGGCAATGCAGCTCAGGCCGCCGAACTGATGGCCCATAGCGTGCGCCAGGCCGACAAAGGAGTGGAACAGGTGACCCAGGCCGGTACCCAGCTCGCCACCATAGTGCAGCGGGTACAGGGTGTCGCCGACATGAACCGCCACATCGCCGCCGCCTCCGAGCAGCAGAGCTCGGTCGCCGAAGAGATGCGCGGCAATCTGGAGCAGGTCAGGCAGATCGCTGAAGGCTCCGTCGTGGTACTGCGCGAACTGCAAGAAGCCTCCGAGCTGGTCGAACAACACAGCAAGGAGCTCGACAGCCAGATCCAGTCCTTCAAGCTGGCCTGACAGCTCGTCCAGGTCAGGCATGACCACCATGGTGCCCCACCGCAGCTCCCGGCCATAAAAAAATCCGAAACCAGTGGTTTCGGATTTTTGCTATTCAGCATGTGGCAGAACGGGGGCTCCCCTCGCCTGCTATATCGGCAGCACTTACTCGGCAGCCATACGGGCTTCAATGTAAGCGAGAGCTCGGTCGATACGTGCGAGAACACGCTCTTTGCCAACCAGCGCCATCACGGCGTCGATGGCAGGAGATTGACCCAGACCGGTGACAGCCACGCGCAGCGGCATGCCGACCTTGCCCATGCCCTGACCCAGTTCGGCGGCAGTCGCTTCAATCAGCTCGTGCAGCGCTTCGGTAGTCCAGCTATCCAGTGAAGCCAGCTTGGTCTTGGCCAGAGCCAGCGGCTCGGCAGCCACACCACGCAGGTGCTTCTTGGCGGCCGCTTCGTCGATCGCCTCAAAATCTTCGAACAGGTAGCGGCTCTGGGCGGCCATCTCGACCAGGGTGTTGCAGCGCTCGGCCAGCAGGGTGACCACGTCGGCCAGCGCCGGGCCATTGCTGGTGTCGATCTTCTGGTTTTCCATGTGCCATGCCAGATGCTTGGCAACATAAGTCGGATCCAGGCTGCGCATGTAGTGGTTGTTCAGCCACAGCAGTTTGTCGGTGTTGAAGGCAGAGGCAGACTTGGAGATGGCATCCAGGCTGAACAGCTTGATCATCTCTTCCAGGCTGAAGATCTCCTGATCGCCGTGGGACCAGCCCAAACGCACCAGATAGTTCAGCAGCGCTTCCGGCAGGTAGCCGTCATCGCGGTACTGCATCACGGAGACTGCACCATGGCGCTTGGAGAGCTTGGCACCGTCGTCACCCAGGATCATGGATACGTGGGCAAATTCCGGTACCGGCGCGTTCAGCGCCTTATAGATGTTGATCTGGCGCGGGGTGTTGTTGATGTGGTCTTCGCCACGTACCACGTGGGTGATCTCCATATCCCAGTCATCGACCACTACGCAGAAGTTGTAGGTCGGCGCGCCGTCGGTACGGCGGATGATCAGATCGTCCAGCTCGGTGTTGGCGAACTCGATGCGGCCACGGACGTGGTCATCGAACACCACGGAACCTTCGGTCGGGTTGCGGAAGCGAATCACGTGCGGCGCATCGGCCGGGTGATCGTGGGCATGATCGCGGCACTTGCCGTCATAACGGGGCTTCTCGCCGTTGGCCATCTGGCCTTCGCGCAGCGCTTCCAGACGCTCTTTGGAGCAGTAGCACTTGTAGGCGCGGCCATCGGCCAGCATCTCGTCGATCAGCGCGTTGTAGCGATCGAAGCGCTTGGTTTGGTAGTAGGGGCCCTCATCCCAGTTCAGCTCCAGCCATTCCATGCCCTCAATGATGGCGTCGATCGCCTCCTGAGTGGAACGTTCCAGGTCGGTATCCTCAATACGCAGCACGAACTCACCGCCCTGGTTCTTTGCAAACAACCAGGAATAGAGTGCGGTACGGGCACCGCCGACATGCAAAAAGCCGGTCGGGCTGGGAGCAAAACGGGTTTTGACTTTCATCTTTAAGCCTTGTGTAGAGGGCCTTGGGCCAATTCGTTAGAAAAAACCGTCGCATTTTAGCACCGACAAAGACGGATGGGAAAACCATGAAGTGGCAACAGGGCCTGGTAGCGGGGAAAATTTGACCCTTCTCACCTGCCCATCAATCTTTGAAGGGGATCGCAAAACAAAATCCCCATTTCCGATTTGCTATGGGAAGTGTTGGAGAGCTGCCTCCTCCGGCCGATATCCAAATAACGCTCACCAACAAGGAAGAGACGATGCAGTTCCGTTCGATCCAAAACCGCATTCTAGTGATGGCCGGGATTGCCATGACCACCGCCCTGGTCATCCTGATCCTGCTCAACCAATACTCCGGCCAACAGACCCAACAACTGACCATCAGCTCCAGCCGTGAAGCGCTGCAGCAGGAGGCTTGGCAGAAGGTCAGCGCCAATGCCCGCGCCGAGGCGGCCACCATCACCCAACTGCTGCAAAAGGGGCTCTCCTATACCCAACAGATGGCCAGCGCCCTCGCCCTGCAACAGCAGGGCAAACTGCCGCTGGATCGCCAGCAGGCCACCGACCTGCTCAAGGCACAACTGGCGCTGGAGCCGCAACTCTATGGCGCCTTTGCCGGCTTTGAGCCCAACGGTTTCGACGGTCAGGATGCCGCCTTCGTCGGGCAGAGTACGCTGGGCAGTGACGACAAGGGGCGCTTCGTGCCCTACTTCTATCGCGACAAGGATCAAATCGGTACCGATCTGCTGCTCTCCATCGACAAGACCGACCCGGACGAATTCGGCAATCCCGCCAACGACTACTACGCCTGCCCGAAACGGGAAGGGCGCTCTTGTCTGATCGATCCCTTCAAGGTGGATATCAACGGTCAGCAGGTGCTGGTGAGCACTATCACCACCCCCATCATGGTGGATGGTCAGTTCAAGGGGATCGCAGCGCTGGATCTGGCGGTGGACTCCATCAGTCGTCAGGCCAAGAGCCTCAACAGCAATATCTATGATGGCCAGGGGGAGACCCTGATCGTCAGCGCCGCCGGTGTCATCACCGGCACCAGCGGTGATGCCAGCCAGCTCGGCAGCAGCGCAAGTAAGGTGCTGGGCAACCAGTGGCAGCAGTACCTGAAACCGGAAGTGCAGCGTCAGGAGCTGGACGAGTCATTCCGTATTTCCGTCCCCATCATGGTGCCGGGAATGAGCCGCAACTGGGCCATCATCGTCACCCTGCCCTACAAGGTGGTACTGGCGGGGGCCGATCAACTGGAAAGCCAGCTGAGCGACATGAACCAGGCAGCCATGACCCAGCAATTGGTGGGTGCCGTTATCGTACTGGTGCTGGCGCTGGCCACCATGCTGGTGATTGCCCGCAGCATCACCGGCCCTATCCGTCAGATGGTCAGCCTGGTGGATGACATCGCCGATGGTGAAGGGGACCTCACCAAACGCCTCACGACCCGATCTGTCGATGAGCTGGGGGATCTCGCCAAGGGGATCAACCGCTTTATCGACAAGCTGCAAGGGCTGCTCGGGGATGTGCTCAAGACTGCCAGCGAGGTGAACCGTTATGCCGGTGATACCGACCGCATCGCCGGTCAGACCGACAACAACCTGCAGCACCATCAAGCGGAGATGGAGCAGATGCTGACCGCGGTACAGGAGATGTCCTACGTCAGTCAGGAGGTCGCCACCCACGCCAACAATACCGCCGACTCGGCCAAACAGGCGCAAAGCGCTGCCGATCAAGGCAAGGAGCGCTTCCAGCAGGTGATCCAGTCGATGCACAAGGTCGCGGCAGAAGCCGGTAAAGGGGCCGAAGTGGTGGAAGGGCTGGCTCACGACAGCGCCCAGATCACCAGCATCCTCACCGTCATTCAGGGGATTGCCGACCAGACCAACCTGCTGGCCCTCAACGCCGCCATCGAGGCTGCACGGGCTGGCGAGCAGGGCCGCGGCTTTGCGGTGGTGGCCGACGAGGTGCGCAAACTGGCGGGCAACACCCAGCAGGCGGTGCAGAACACCCAGGAGTTGATCGAGAAGATCCGCCTCAGCTCCACCAATGCAGTCAACGCCATCACCCAGAGCCAGCAGCTGACCCATCAGGCGGTGGGCGAAGCGGATCTGGCGGAAGAGGCGCTCGGCAGCATCTACCAGGCCATCTCCACCATCAACGACATGACCTATCAGATCGCTTCCGCCGCCGAAGAGCAGAGCTCGGTCTCAGAAACCGTCTCCGGCAACCTGTCAAAAACCAACGCACTGGCCAACGACATTGCTCAGGATGCGACCGAAACGGCCAAAGCCAGTCAGGCTTTGCGTCAGGCTGCCGACAAATTGCAGCAATTATTGGGTCAATTTCGTCTCAGCTGATAATTTTCCGCCTCAGGACTCTCCCCCTCGGGGGCGAGTCCGTTTACCATAGGCGACGAATTTGCCTGATGGCAGGCAATGTAGTGAGAGGTAAATGCCGTGCCCACCCCGGACCGTCGCCCACGAGGCCATAACAGACGAGCCCAGCAGCGTCGCCAAGACGAATCACAAGGATCCCTGCTCCATCGCATCAATGCCGCGACCCTGTCCCTGCGCCAACGTTTTGGCCAAGGGATGAGCAACCTCGGCCAACGCCGCCAGGATGCCAAAGCAGGCAAATTCAAGCTGTCCAGCCCGCTGCCCCGCAAAAACACCATAGGTCTGCTGATCCTGATCCCGCTCTGGTTGCTGGTGCTGGCTTGGGAGCCAGCGCCATCCGCCCCCAAAGCCGCCCCTTCCGGCTCGCTGGAAGTGCCGCTGGCCGTGCCTGCTCAAGCTCTAACTGTCGGTAATGGCGCGGCAGGCAGTGCGCCCGCGGCAGCCAAGCCGGTCGAAGAGAAGGTTAACGGCACCTGGCTGCAACACGATGTGCAGGCGGGTGAGACCCTCTACTCCATCTGGCGTAAATTCGAGTTGCCGGGTGCCGAGCTGAGCCGCCTGATCGCCATCGAGGGGCCGGATCGTCCCCTGACCCGCCTGCAATCGGGCCGTTCTATCTTCATCCTGGTGGACGACACCCGCCGCATCCAGCGGGTGGAGATCCGCTCCTACGGTCAGGCGGTTTACCGCTACGACCGGCAGGGCGAAGGGTTCGCCCTCAAGGAATAACAAAAACGGGAGGCGCTGGCCTCCCGTTTTTTTCAGCCAAATATCTTCAAATAAGCTACTGACTTCACAATATTTTTAGCTTGTTCAAAAAACGAAAGGGGTCAAATTGACAAGGATCGGCGCTAACGTACAATCGTTTGTGCTTTAGACAGGGATTGTTCTACGTGCTACTGGGACAAAGAGACGTGGTCAGTCATGAGCCAACCCCTGCTTGCAAGGCAAATGCAGCCCAGCACGGGCTTAGTTTCATTTTGTTATTGATAGGATTTAGCACATGTCTGACATTCGCACCGGCCAGGTAAAATGGTTCAACGAAACCAAGGGTTTTGGCTTTATTGAACAATCCCAGGGTCCGGACGTATTCGTTCACTTCTCCTCCATCCAGAGCACCGGTTTCAAAACCCTGGCTGAAGGTCAAAAAGTCCAGTTCACTGTGACCCAGGGTAAAAAAGGCCCTCAGGCTGAAAACGTTACTCTGGTTTAAGCCCGCGCCAGTGAATCATGCAGGAGGAGCCAAGGCCCCTCCTCTTTTTTGCCCGCAATTCTCGCCCCCCACCACCTGTCACAACCGCTTGCCTCGTACAATCCGCACCATGAGCCCACATCCCCTTCCTGTTGGCAGGAGGTGGTAGAGACGCGCCTAGTAAACGCCAGATACGACAAAGCATCGCAACGCGATGTGAAGGGCAATTCAAAGGGATTATGAAAACTTCGAAGAGAGATTGGAGCGGGAAACGAGACTCGAACTCGCGACCCCGACCTTGGCAAGGTCGTGCTCTACCAACTGAGCTATTCCCG